>JAEYWT010000338.1 GCA_023428865.1 Bacteroidota bacterium
TTCATCGAAGATGTACAGTGCAGTGTGGGTGTGTTCCTGGACAAGGGGTACACTACAGCCGATCACGTATTGCTCCCCGTCTTCGCACCGGTGGATCTCTTCCTGTTCAACTATGCCGAGCGTTTCATGCAACGTGCGAATGCGCATATCACCGTGTTGGATGCCGCAGGTCTCGTGGCGCGCGAACCATCGTTCAACGCGGAAGCGCAACGGCTAACGAAAGTCGCCCCGGATAGGGTCACGATCATAGACCGTCGGATAGTTGATCAAGCCTTGCTACAACGGCATTCCCTCTTGCTGATCAGCTATGCCAGCTGGGCGCGGTTGGCCGCAAGCCGAAGTGTCTGGTTGGCGCAAGTGCCAAGTACCTTGATCCTAAAGGCGTGAAGCTGGCGACGGACCATTCGTGCCGAGCGGAGAATGCTGCGGAACGAAGCCTGGGACCACCAGCACTTAGGCCACTAGTTCTTCGAATAGCCTGTTCACTGTAGCATCCAGATCCTTGCACATGCCTGGGTGTGGCCTGGAAGGTTGCAGGGCACTACTGCGCACGGCGGTCAACCAACGGAACCGGGAGGCCGGGTCCAGAGCGGCGATCGGTCCGGCAGTGGCATCACCATGAGCGATGCGCTCGAAGGCGTGCAGATGCTCATGTAGCTCTGCTATGTCCAGGTCGGTCTGGAAAGCAGCCAACCGCTTTTCATCCAACTTGAAGCGCGCGCGGATGTAGTTGGCGTTCTTCGAGAAGAGCACGATGCCCACGTTGATGAACTCCTCACGCGGGAGCACGGGCACAAGCCGCAGCACGGCATACTCATACACGTACGGCTCGGGCATGTTGTGCTTCTGCGGTGAATTCGGCTGAGCGTGTCAGCCGGCGTTGAAGGAACTGCTTGTAGATGGCGCGGATGCCATCCGGCCCCAGGTCGCTTTCGGGCCAATGCAACCACGCATCGGGCACCAGGTCCACGATGGCGTTGAGCACCGCTGGTGTAAGGCGCTTTCGGGCCAGCGCATCCACTTCTTCCAAGTGAGTGGCGTAGGGGAGGAGCACGTGGTCTTTCACCTGCTCGAAGGATCCGTCGGCATGGCGTTCCCAATTATCCCAGGCATGGTGGAAGAACAGGCAAGAGCCATGGTCGATCAGCCAGAGCTCCTTGCGCCACATGAGGAGATTGGTGTTGCGCACGGTGCGGTCAATATTGGTCAGGAGTGAATCGGACCAGACCACCCACGATGCTTCGAGTGGTGCGATGGGTTGCACAGCGGGATCGAAGGTGATGGCACCGGGCAGGAAATGGAGCGCCACGTTCACGCCGGTGCTTTTCTGCAGCAGTTCCTGGATCTCCTCGTCAGGCTCGGTTCTTCCGAAGGCGGCATCAAGCGTTGCGAACACCAGTTCGGGCACCCGCATACCTAATGCACGCGCCACTTCTCCTCCGATCAGCTCGGCGATGAGCGCTTTCGGTCCGTGGCCGTTCCCCAGGAACTTCACCACGTACTTGAAGCCATCGTCGCTCTCCACCAGTCCGGGCAGCGAACCTCCTTCGCGCAGCGGCATCAGGTAGCGCGTTATCCGTACGTGGCGAAGTACTGGCATGGGGGCAAGTTAGTGGTGGCGGAGCCGACCAGTTAACTTGCCCGCATGCATACCGCCGAGGAAAGATCGCGCATGGTGAAGGCGATGGCGCATGAGCTGGGTTTCCTGGCTTGTGGTATCGCGCGTGCGGAATTCCTGAGTGAAGAAGCGCCGCGCCTGGAGCAATGGCTGCGCGATGGGCGCAACGGCAGCATGGCCTACATGGCCAACCACTTCGATAAGCGCCTTGATCCGCGCAAGTTGGTGGACGGCGCCCGTAGTGTGATCAGTCTAGCCTACAACTACCACACGCCTCCACAGCAGCTCGATACCTCGGCACCGAAGCTGAGCACGTATGCCTACGGTCGCGATTACCACAAGGTGGTGAAGCAGCGGTTGAAGCCACTGGTTGCTTACATCCATGAACATTTCGGCGAGCTTGCCTTGCGCACCTTCGTGGATAGCGCCCCAGTGCTGGAGAAGGCGTGGGCACAACGCAGTGGTTTGGGCTGGGTGGGCAAGCACAGCAACATCATTCGGCAGGGTGTGGGGTCGTACTTCTTCCTGTGCGAGATCATCCTCGATCTGGACTTGGAACCCGACGCCCCTGTGGCGGACCATTGCGGCACCTGCAGGCGCTGCATCGATGCCTGCCCTACCGATGCCATCACTCCGTACGCGGTGGATGGCAGCAAATGCATCAGCTACCTCACCATTGAGTTGAAAGATGCCATACCGCAGGAGTTCGCAGGCAAGCTCAACGACTGGACCTTTGGCTGCGACATCTGCCAGCAAGTGTGCCCCTGGAACCGTTTCAGCCGACCACACGAAGAACCTCAGTTCTCACCGAGGCCCGAATTGATGGCTATGACGAAGGAGGAATGGCATGGCATGACCGAGGTGGTCTTCGATAAGCTGTTCGAAGGCAGCGCGGTGAAACGGACGAAATACGCTGGGCTGAGCCGGAACCTGCGCTTCCTGCGCGGCGAGGGCTAGCCGATCAACTACGCATGGTGGTCTGGAACACTTCCACGATCACATCCTTGTAGATGTGGCCGAAGGTGGCCAAGCACCACGCTTTAAGAACGAGTTGATCGTGTTGCCCGAACCATCGGCGGGCTTTGATCAATTCCTTCTTGAAGAGCCGCTTATCGAAGCTGACTTTCTGGAGCACTTGTTTGCTGAACTCCATCATCTTCCTTCCCTGGTCCATCATCACAGTTCGGCTTTTGAGAGGTTGAAGATAGTACGCTTGGCAAGGGGTAGGATGGTTTTCGGACCAACGGTTTTCAACGATCCCTCCTTGCGGTGGCAAGGTTAACGCGAGCCCCCCCGGATCGGTACCCGGAATGTGCCAAAAAGTGTTGTCAGGGCTGGTACTTGCGTTCCTCGGCCTGCATCACTTCATCCGTTGTGGTGTTGTAAACATACGCTACCACGTAAAGGTTCGAGGTATTCCAGGCCGGGTTGAGCGTGTAGTTGTTCACGGTCACCTGCACACGCTCTCCAGCGCCTAAGGAACCGGTGACCACCGGTTGGCCCCACGTATCGTTCAGAACAGCACGGAGCATGTGGCGGTGGTCGTAGTTCTCCACATCAGGTGGGGTCGCTTCAGAGTCGAGCTGCCAGTCCACCACGTGGTCCTCGATCAGGTAGATCACCAGGTTGTGGTCGCCTTGAACATCTTCCACGAGGTCCAAATTCACCTCGGTGCTGAGTACGCCACCGGTTACGGAGATGCTCTCGATGTTCAGGTCGAACGCCGAAGGTTCGCCAGCGATCGCTGCTACGGCTGATCCCCAGCTGCCTTCGGAGACCACGATACTGTTATCGAAGGGCTTGCGACTGACCAGTCCTGCGGGGTAGAAGGCCACCGGAAATGTCTGTACATAGGTATTACCAGCGGGAATTCGATGGTCCGTATCGTAGAACCCATCACCGATAGGGGCATACGGAGCCGCGAATCCACCTGCATGCACACCTACAAGAATGAGGTTCTCATTGAACAGATCATCCTTCAGGCTTTGTGCGATGCGTGCCGCTCGCGGACAATTGTTGCATCGATGTCCGGTGAGGTCTTCCAACAAGACCTTGCGCTGCACCACGGGTTGTACACCACCACCGCCGTCGATGGTCGGAGGGGTGGGGTCGTCCACGTAGTTGCAGGCATTGAACCCAGCCGCCAGAGCAAGTAGTCCGGTGAGAGCAAAGGATCGACGCATGGCTTAGAACGTGCTAGTTACGGACAAGGTAAGACCATTGGCGGCGGGCACCTGCCTACAAACACCACCCACGCAGAAAATGCCTGCACGTTGTCGGCCATAATTCACTTGGAAACGGTTGCCGCCACGGATGTAGCCTACCGAGCCGATGGGGTAGTGCAACTGCTTTTGCCCTTTGGCTTCAAGCTTCGCATCGCCGATGTAGTTGTATTGGTCCATGGCGGCTACGAACCAGTGCGGACTGAAGGTGAGCTCGGCCAAGGCAGTGGCCCAGTTGCCTTGGTCCTGCTTGGTGCTCAAGTGCTGTAGCTCGAAGCGCAGGGAGTTCTTGTCGTTAAAATTGTGCAAGCCTTCGAGGATCACGATGTCCGCATGCACAGGGGGCTGTCCGGGTTTGCCTTGGATGATGTCAATATCGTACCACACGTTGAGGTAGGTAAGGGCGAACTCCCAATGGTCGCTTACCTTCTTGCGTATTTCAACGTTCATGTCCTGGAAATAGCGGCGCTTGCCAGGGCTGAAGAAAGCCGTGCGATAACCGATGCGTGCCGTATCATCAACGGCGCTGAGCCGTGTGGTATCCAGGGCGTAGGCGACCGAGTAGTTCAGTGCCAACTTGGTGCCGTACTTGCCCCCAATCTTGGTGCCTTTCTTCCATTTGTAGAAGAGCTCGCCTTGTGTGGCCACTTCCCCGTTGGGCTGGGTGGCGTACGGGTACAGCGTGGCAGGCAGGTTGTAGGTGTGCTGCTTGGCAAGCGGTGGAAGGAAGTTGATGTTGAGGTCGAACGGTGTGGCTGCCGAACGATCGCTTTGGAAGAACATATTGTCGAAGGAGTGCGCCCCCACGGAAAGGCCGAACCCGCGTACGGAGTATGTGGCGTTCACCAGCAGGGCCTGGCCATCCTTGTAGATGAAGCCGTTCTTGTTATTGGGGTCGTTGATCTTGTAGGCGTATTCGGTGTAGAGGTTCCACTTCGGTGTGGTGAAGTTGGCGCGCAGGGCATAGGCACCCACGTTCTCCGGCAGTACGAGCGAAGGGTCGCGTTCCTCTTGGTACTTGCTCACGAAGCCGCCACCAAGGATCAGGTTGTTGGCACTGGTCCAGTTGGAGTCGAGCAGTTCGCTGAGGGAGACTTCCGCATCGATACCACGCACGATACCAGCTCCCTTCACCGCTTGGTTCACGAAGTTGAGGCGCTGTTGACCGATGAAGCCCTTGAGGTGGATGCCGCGCATGGGCATGTACTTCAGCCTGATCCCATCCATGGCATTGTCCACACCGAGGTAGCGTTCCTCGTAACTGCGGAAGATCATGCCTTGGCCGAACTGCTCGAAGAAATTGCCTACCGTGACTTCCAGGTCGCTCTGCTTGTACTTGGCGTAACGATAGCCGATGCCGCTGCCAGAGTAGGGCACACCGGCTGGGTAGCCTGCAAGCGCGGGCGTGTAGCTCTCGAAACGTGTTCCAGCTTCGAAGGGGCCGTTCGTGTAGATCACGTTGGCCCAAGCGTTCGCGGCAAGGCGCTGGTTGGGTACCACCGCCCCGATGGCCGAGTCGACATTGTAATACTGTGCGTCGGTACTGAAGTTGCCGTGGATCTGGCCACCTTCCTGAGCGGATAAGCTCAGGCTAAGGAGCGTGGCAGAGAGCAGCAGAAAGCGGCCGAGTTGATCGGCGCTGTGGTGGACCATGGTGTAAAGGTTCACTTCTTACCGACAAGTTCGCGCACCTTCTGGTACAGTTCGTTCTCGTCGCCGGGTTCGTAGTTGTTGTGCTGGTAAACTACTTCCCCTTTGCCATTCAATAGGAACGTGTGTGGCACATTGTTCACGTTGAGGGCACGTTTCAGATCACCGTTCGGATCAAGGTATACCTCGTAGTCCCAATCCTGTCCGTTCACATATGGAGCCACGCGGGCCATGCTGCGGGCATCATCAATGGAAACGGCGATCAGCTTCACGCCGGTCTCTTTCTGCCATTGGTCATACTTGTCGGCGATGGTGCTGAGCTCGCGTTTGCACGGTGCGCACCAGGTGGCCCAGAAATTCACGATCATGGGCTTGCCGTTGTTGTTCCAGGTCTTGGTGTCCACCTTCTTGCCGTCCATCGTTTGTAGGGTAACCGACGGAAGGGACATCTGCGCAGAGAGTAGAACGGGAAAGGCGAAGGTGGCGAGAGCGGAAATCAGGTTCTTCATGTGGGCAAGATTAAGCGGAAAAGAGAAGGTCGGCGCCAGCTGATGCGAACATCGTACCGGACGCCGACCTCCTAGAAGGATCCGCTTGCAATTACTTCGAGAGGTTCACCAAACGGCTAGCGCTCATGCCATCAGCGAGGATGTTGAGAACGTAGCTGCCGTTGGCCAAACCGCTCATGTCGAGGGTGGTTTGCTGCGAGCCTTGGTTCTGGCCTGCGGTGTGTTGCAATACCACCTTGCCGAGGATGTCGTGTACGGTGTACTCGACAGTAGCGGCGCTAGGCAGTTCCAGGTCAATGTTCAGGATGCCCGTGGTCGGGTTGGGGAACACCGAAAGACCGGCCTCCAGTGCATTCTCGGCAACACTAACGGCATTGCCAGTGGAGAATTTCTCACGTCCAACGGCACCGTGCGAACCACCTTGGATCAATGTTGCGCCACCGCTCTTTACCTTGTAGAAGCCAGGGGAGAAGATGCCATCACCATAGGAGTCGTACACCTCGAGTTTGTAGCACACGCTTGGATCCAGGTTCCACCAGTAGTTGTAGGTGGTGTTGTTGGCGTAGTTGCCAGGAGGATCCTGTGCGATCACTTGGCCGCTTGGGTTGAAGAGCTTCCAGGTGATCTCGTTCGCATATTGGTCCGTGCGCAATTCGAAGTTGACCGTAGCCAAGGCAGCCGTTGGTGCAACATCCAATTCGTAGTGTTGCTCGTCACCTTCTGGATGGTCATCCTCACCGCCGTTGGGGGAGGTGATGAAGGCGTTGTACTCCGTTGGGCCAGAGACCGTGATGCCTGGGAACGTAACGTTGGCCGAAGCCCAACGCGCCAAGTTGCCAGACCAGTTCACCGTGCTCAGCTCGGTCTCACCTTCCATCAAGGTGATGGTGGCGCTGGTCAGGTTGCCGGTGCCCATGTTGTGCAGCTCCACGGTAACCTCATCATCCGGGCAGTACAAAGGGTCTTCGCTGTTGAAGAGGGTAGCATCCACAACACCATTGGTGAAGGAGCTAGGGCAAGCATTCCGCCAGCTCGTGTAGAACTGCCGCCAGGTAGCCGTGCGCTGGATCTCAACGCCATTCGGGCTTCCGGGGCAATGGATGAATAGGGTGGGGTAGCCAGGGAAGTCATACTGGTTGGCTACCAATACACCTTGTCCACCAGGGCCGATGATGGGGTATTCGGTTCCAGCGGTCCAGTTACCCTGGGAGCCGGCCGCACCTTGCAGCAAGGGCAAGGTGCTCTGTACGGTTTGTGCGGTGTTCTGAGAGCCGTCGATGAAGAAGACCATCAGGTCGTTCGTTCCTTCTGGTCCGAACTCCTCGTACATCTTCTCCATGATGCCAGTGCCGTGCCACGCCCAGCAAGGGCCACACCAGTGGGCGCTCAGGTCGACCAGAACGGTCTTGCCATCGGCTACGTAATCGGCAATGCTATGTTGCTCACCATTGATATCGGTTGCGGTCCAGTTCTGGGCCGATGCCAGGGAGGCAGAGCCAAGGGCTAGTGAAGCGAGTAGAGTTCTTCCTTTCATGTGGGTAGTGAGTGTTACCTTGGGTCGTAAGGGCGTTAGCAGTGAGTGAGCGCACGCTACCGGTATTACGGTTATCGTACTGCTTGCGAACATAGTGGGGTTGCCGTTCTTGTGGGTGGATAGGTTCAACTGGGGCTTGGGATCCTATGGGGCCTTGTCGGATAAGGAGAAGAGGTGCTTCCGATACACCGGGACGTTGTGTAATAGCTGTAGATTTGCAGGGCCAAGGTACGCATGCCGTGCCTTGGCCTCGAATACCAACGGGACCTATGAATCGAACACGCTACTCTTTGGCTTTACTCACTCTTTGGGCCGCTGCTGCCAATGCCCAAGGTCTCATCGGTATCCGCAACGGCGATGGGGAACTGGTGAACGGCACGGTGGTGTTCGTACAAACGGACATTACGGCTAGTCTTAGTGATGTTGGGTTGTATTGTGAGTTGTTGGAGGGAACGGAACCAGAGCAGATCAATGTGCGGCGCTACGAAATGTGGCCCGTGACCGGTTCGTCCAACTACTTCTGCTGGGGCGTTTGCTATAATGCAGTGCCAAGTGGGACTAATTCTACATGGCTCTCACAGCATTATGTGGACCTCACCCCTGGGGTGCCGGTGAACAATTTCCACGCGTACTACGAGCCGAACAACACTCCCGGAACTTCGCGTTTTCGGTTCGTTTGGTTCCGCACGAGTGATCCGAACGCTGCGGATTCGAGCTGGGTGGACATCGATTTCGGTGCTTCTGTCGGGGTTGAGGAGCGTACGAGTGCACTGAATAGCATGAAGGTGATGCCCAACCCAGCTCTGGCTAGCGACATGAAGATCAGCTTGGACCTGGATGCGGCCGTTCGTGGCGCACGCTTGGTGATCTACAATACGTTGGGCAGCAAGGTTCAAGAGCACAGCCTGCCCGCAGGTTCCACCGTGGTTACCTTGCGTCGTGAGGACCTGACGCCGGGCATCTACTTTGGTAGTGTGGAGGTGAATGGTCGTGTGCTGGAAAGCAGGCGACTGGTGATCGGCTCCCGATAGATCACGGTAAGAGATGCGAAGCCAGTGCGGGAAGACCCGTGCTGGCTTTTTCTTTCCAGTGGCGGGTGACCGTAAGGCCAACTGGAAGCTCCATGGGGTCCACTAGGTGGAGTTGGGCGCTGCGGCTTAGGTAATGGACCAGGCCGGCAGCGGGGTACACCTGCAAGCTGGTGCCCACTACGATAAGGATCTCCGCCGCTGCCACCTTCTCCGCCGCCTCTTCCATCAAAGGCACGGCCTCGCCGAACCATACGATGTGCGGGCGCAGTTGGGATCCCAAGGCGCACCGATCACCCAGCCGTAGGGATGGCCCGTTGATGGTGGTGACCAAAGAGGGACGGGCGGTGCTGCGCGCTTTGAGCACTTCGCCATGAAGGTGCAGCACCTTCGTGCTTCCGGCCCGCTCATGTAGGTCGTCTATGTTCTGGGTGATCACCTCCACCACAAAATGTTCCTCCAACTTAGCTATGGCGTGGTGTGCGTCGTTGGGCTGTGCAGCGAGCACCTGTGCCCGTCGTAAGTCGTAGAAATGCAGCACCTTGGCCGGGTCTTTCTGCCAGGCTTGTGGGGTGGCCACCTCTTCTAAACGGTACTCCTCCCAGAGGCCGTCGGCATCGCGAAAGGTCTTCAACCCGCTTTCGGCGCTTACCCCGGCACCGGAGAAGACCACCACCTTGGTTTTTTGGCTCATGCCGTTGGGTGCTCTTGAATGG
>JAEYWT010000001.1 GCA_023428865.1 Bacteroidota bacterium
TGGTTAGATGGCCCGCAAGCAACACACCCAATGGCCACCATGCTTTCCTACGCCAGGCTACAAAGACCGTTAAGATCGCCACGAAGATGGCATCAGGGTAGTGCCAAAGGGCTTGCACGGCATGTGCCCACAAACGGCCGGGAGCGAAGGTCCACGCAAGCCCATCCAACTTAGCCCGCAGTAGTACGGTGCTCAGGGCGCGGTCTTCGTAGCCGGATAGACCAATGAAGCGCTGGGTCATGAGAACAACTAGGCTAATGCCGAAGGCAATGGCAAGCTTCCGCTGTTGCCAGATCCGATCTATGGCGAACATCAACAGTAGGACGAGCAACCCGAGAAAGTGGCACGTGGCCACCAGTGCGAAGAGGAGGCACGCGATGATCCGTCCGTTCGGGGTGTGGATACGTCCACTCTGTAACAAGGCGCGCAAGGCAATGAGCAGCATGGCACCGTAGTACAATTCGAACACCGGGCAGAACAAGGCTTGCGCAAGGCCCACGAACTGGGTCGCCAACAGAATGATGGCATGCTCACGATCGCGCAGCACATTGCCGACATACAGGTATAAGGCCGCAGCAAGTGCGACATTCCCCATGGAATAGAGCACGGTGATGGTGGGTAACGAAAGGCCGAGCTTCACCCCTACCAGTGGCAGCCATTGGATCATGGGCATCAGCCAGCGTTGGTTGATCACGTGGAACGATCCCTCGTCGATCACACGGACCAGGAAATAACCGGCATCGGCATAGAGTCTTTCCTTGGCGAAGTAGATGGCGAACGCGGCCATGGCCAGCAATGCGAATGAGCCAATGAAGCCCAAGCGCTGCAGGGAACTTCGCTCGCTTTCTTCCGCCATGCAGCCAAAGTAGCATGCGGCTACGGTGTATTTTTCGGCCATGCACGATGTGCTCGCAACGCCCATCGAATACCTGAAAGGCGTGGGACCTCAGCGGGGCGCCTTGTTGCGCTCGGAGCTGAACATCACCACCTACAAGGAGTTGTTGCAGCACTACCCCTTCCGCTATGTGGACCGAAGCCGATTCCATACCGTGCGGGAATTGACCGAAGAGGTGCAACAAGCGCAGTTGCGCGGTGTGTTGGGGCCCTTGCGCATGATCGGTGAAAAGCAGGGGCGAAGGCTAGTGTCCACCTTAACCGACAAAACCGGCACCGTGGAGTTGGTCTGGTTCAAAGGGGCGCGTTGGTTGCAAACCTCGTTGAAGCCGGGCCAGGAGTACATCCTCTTCGGAAAGCCCAACCTCTTCAAAGGGAATTTCAATTTTCCGCACCCAGAGCTGGAGCTTGCTGCAACGTGGGAACAGGGCTTGGAAGCCGCACTTCAACCTGTGTACAGCACTACCGAAAAGCTTACGGCCAAGGGGCTCAGCAGTCGCGCGATCTGGAAGTTGCAGAAGACGGCACTTACGCAGGTGGAGGGCCAACTGCACGAAGTGTTGAGCGCCGAATTGGTGGAGTGGCTGGGAGGCATGAGCCGTGATCAGGCCATACGGCAAGTACATGCGCCGCAGGATCAAGCACGATTGGATACGGCTCTGCGCAGGCTCAAGTTCGAGGAGCTTTTCTTCATCCAATTGCAGTTGTTGGAACAGAAGCTACTGCTGCAACAGAGCTTACGCGGCAACGTGTTCGCTTCCGTGGGTGATCTTTTCAATCGCTTCTACCAGGAGCATCTGCCATTCGAACTCACCGGTGCACAGAAGCGTGTGGTGAAAGAGATCCGTAAGGACATGGGCAGTGGTACCCAGATGAACCGGTTGGTGCAGGGTGATGTGGGCAGTGGAAAGACCTTGGTAGGGCTGTTGAGCATGCTGATCGCCTTGGACAACGGATTCCAAAGCGCGTTGATGGCGCCAACGGAGATCCTCGCTCAGCAGCACTACGCCACCATCAGTCGTTTCGTGGAAGGGCTGCCCATTGAGGTGCGCTTGTTGACCGCCAATACCAAACAAGCCGAACGCAGGAGCATCTTGACCGCGCTTGAGGTGGGAGAGGTGCATATCATCGTGGGCACACACGCGCTGCTTGAGGATCGGGTGAAGTTCAAGCAGCTCGGGCTGGCAGTGATCGATGAGCAGCATCGCTTTGGCGTGGCACAACGTGCGCGGCTTTGGACCAAGAGCGCCGTGCCACCGCATGTGCTGGTGATGACCGCAACACCCATTCCGCGCACGTTGGCGATGACATTGTATGGTGATCTGGACACGAGCGTGATCGATGAACTACCTCCGGGCCGGAAGCCGATCCGCACCGTACACCGCTACGACAGTTCGCGCAATGCGGTGTTCGGATTCCTGGAAGAAGAGATCACCAAGGGACGGCAGGTGTATGTGGTCTATCCGCTCATCGAAGAAGGTGATCCGGAGAAGATGGCACGTAGCGGCGCAGGTGCGGTGGAGCTGAAGGACCTGACCGATGGCTTCGAGAGCATCTCGCGCCGGTTCCCATTGCCTACCTATGCCGTGAGCATGGTGCATGGCCGGATGGATCAGGCTACGAAGGACTATGAGATGGCACGCTTCAAGAAAGGGGAGACCAACATCCTTGTGGCCACTACCGTGATCGAGGTAGGTGTGGATGTGCCCAATGCGAGCGTGATGGTGATCGAGAACGCGGAACGCTTCGGTCTTTCGCAATTGCACCAATTGCGTGGGCGTGTGGGCCGTGGTGCTGAGCAGAGTTTCTGTATCCTGATGACCAGCGAGAAGCTTGGAAACGATGCGCGTGCCCGGATCGAAACGATGGTACGCACCAATGATGGCTTCGAGATCGCGGAAACAGACCTGCGGTTGCGAGGCCCTGGCGATCTGATGGGCACCCAGCAAAGTGGTCTTCCGGAATTGCATATCGCCGATCTCGTGGCCGATGCACAATTGCTTCAGCAAGCACGACAAGTGGCCATGCGCTTGTTGGACAAGGACCCGAAGCTTGCCGATCCCAAGCATGCGCGGATCGCGGCTACACTAGCCGAATTGAAGCGCGGAAGGCCGCTTTGGGGGCGGATAAGCTAGGTGACCAAGGCAGCCCTGCGACGTATCTCGTCGGGGTCCAGCACATGAGCGAGTATGCCCAACACGATCATTACTTGTGCCATGGCATACGTAAGTATCACAGACCAACTGGCTGCCTCGAACGGTGTAATGAACCGGTTGATCGCCAACAAGCTGTCTGAGACGATGAAGCAGAGCGCACCACAGAACACCAGGTAGAAACTGCGCGGATAGGTACGTCCCCATCGGAAGGCGGCAGCAATTCCCATGGCCGTGATCGCCACGGCATACACCCCCACCGGTATGCGTATGACCTCATCGGCTGCTGGCAGCAGGCGCTCGGTGAAGAAGTAGCAGAACACGATCAGTCCGATGGTGATGAGCATGGGCAGCCAGGGTGGACGGCCAGCACCAACGTCTGCGATGTTCTGGATGAAGGCGATGGTGTAACACAGCTGCGCGATCAGGAAGGCTGCCAATCCGATCAAGAAATTGAAATCGTCCAAGTGTTGGAACATCAGCGCTACGTCACCGACCAGACTGAAGAACAAACCGGCTTGGATCAACAAGGTCAATCGATCTCCTACGCGTCGTGTGTTGAAGTAGAACCAGCTCGAAAGGACCATCAACATCAGAGGCTTGCACGCGTACACCATCAGGTGTGCATCGGTGGCTTCGCCCACCATGGTGCCCGTGGCTGCGGCGGCGAAGATCGTCAGGTTGATGGTCGAGTTCTTCAGGATATCCATGGAGAGTGCCCGGCGAAAGTAACGATGCTGCGGATCACTCAACGCGCCCCGTGTTCCACCTGCGCGGCTTCCCGCGTTAGATCACGGTGAACACTGGCCAAATGGAGAAGGCCCAACAGGCAGCATGCGCTGACCAGAAGCGACCAGGCGAACGTGGGTGCGATGCCAACACCGAACAAGAGAAGTGCCCCGAAACAAAGGATACGGATGGCTTCCAGAACAATTACCCAAAGTCGGCCATCCAGCAAGAGGCCAAGGTTGGTGAGCCAGAAGATGATGAGCCCAGCGGTGGCCAGATCAGCCCACGGCGCCAAGGTATTGCGCTTGAAGAGGAAGAAGGTGGTGATGCCGAGCAACAATACGAAATGGATGATGGTATACCGATCCACCGCCTTCGGAACACGTATCTCGAATTTGCGGTAGAGCGAAGCATCGATCTCCTTCGGCCGTTGCGGACCGCCGAGTTCAGCTGGCCGCCAGCCCGGTGGTTTCAAGAAGGTGAGGATCTTGTCCTTCCAACGCGAACATCTTCTCGCTTGCGCGATAAGCTCGCCCCAATAATGGAAATTCGCCTTCAATGGATCCCACGTACCCAGCGGTGTCGTGATCCCATACACAGGCTCTTCCTCTTCCTGTTGGAAGGTGCCGAAGAGCTTGTCCCATATGATGAGCGTACCGGCATGGTTGCGGTCGATGTACTTCGGGTCGCTGCCGTGATGCACGCGGTGGTGGCTGGGCGTGTTGAAGAGCCGTTCGAGCGGCCCCATGCGCCCGATAGCCTTGGTGTGGATCCAGAACTGGTAGAGGGTGACGA
>JAEYWT010000018.1 GCA_023428865.1 Bacteroidota bacterium
CGGCATATGCTGGTCCGATCGCCATCAACGCCACCACGGTGGTGCGCGCGCGGTGCTTCAGTGGTACGGCCAACGTGCCACCGAGCGCGGTGGAAACGAACACCTACTTCATCGGCACCAGCCACACGGTGGCCATCCTCTCCATCGCCGGGGATCAGCTACCGACCTTGATGGGTGGCACCCAGATCGAACCGATCGGCAGCTTTGAATACTTCGGGCCGAACGGCCAGCTGCGCGATGAGGCCACGGGAGATTTCAACGAACACGGCAACGATTCCTGGGCCTATGACCAGCGTGGCATCGATTACATCAGTCGGGATCAGTTCGGCGACAACGATGCCATCCACTACCCCATCTTCCGCACCAAGGAGCGGGACCATTACCAGCGGTTGATCATCAAAGCGGCGGCCAGCGACAACTACCCCTTCGAGGATGGTGGTGCGCACATCCGCGATGCCTTTGTGCAAGCCTTATCGCAGGTGAACGACCTGCGTGTGGACGAGCGCAGCTACGAGCCCTGCGTGATGTACGTGAACGGAGCGTACTGGGGTGTTTACGAGATCCGCGAAAAGGTGGATGATGCCGACTTCACGGACGAGTATTACGACCAGCCCGAGGACCAACTTCGCTTCCTGAAGACCTGGGGCGGCACCTGGGCGGAATACGGAGGAGCAGCGGCGGAGAACGATTGGGATGCGCTGGTGGCCTACATCATGGCCAACGACATGGGCGATCCTGCGGCCTTCGCTTATATGGAAAGGCAATTCAACTGGAAGAGCCTGGTGGACTATGTGGTGCTGAACAGCCAAGTGGTATGCTCCGATTGGTTGAACTGGAACACCGCATGGTGGCGCGGCATGAACCCGGCAGGTGATGGTCGCCGCTGGCGCTATGCACTGTGGGACATGGACGCCACGTTCGGGCATTACGTCAACTTCACCAACATACCGGACCAGACCGCCGCCGCCGATCCGTGTGACCCGGAGTTCCTGCCTGACCCTGGTGGCCAAGGGCATATTCCCGTGCTAGAGAAGCTGTTGGACGAGAGCGAGACCTTCAGCAACTATTACATCAACCGGTACATCGACCTGAATAACACCACGTTCTCGTGCGACTATATGATCGGCTTCTTGGACAGCTTGGTGGCGATCATCGAGCCGGAAATGCCCGGGCAGATCGCGCGTTGGGGCGGCACCATGGACGAGTGGCAAGGCAACGTGCAGGCGATCCGCGACTTCATCACCGACCGCTGCGTGCTGATCACCGAAGGGCTTCAGGACTGTTACGATGTGGAAGGGCCCTACCGCGTGGTCTTCAATGTAGACCCGCCGTTGAGCGGGGAGATGGTGATCAATTCGCTCCAGCCCAGCACCTATCCGTTCAGTGGGCAGTACTACGGGAACATCACCACCAACCTAGCCCCGGTACCTGCGGATGGATTCGTCTTCAGCCATTGGGAAGTGTTCAGCACGAACAACATCCTACCCAGCACATTGGATTCGGCCGTAACGATCAACATCCTCAGTGCCGATAGTATCGTTGCACACTTCAAACCACCTACGCGCTTCGAGGTCGTGTTGGATGTGGAGCCTCGTGTCGAAGGCGCCAAGATCACCTTCGATGGGGTCACCTACACCGACCTACCGGCGATCGCCAGCGTGCCCGAAGGCACCGAAGTACAGTTCAGCATAGAGCCACCGCTGTATTATGACTTCTTGTACTGGACGGTGGCGGAGAACGGATACACACCCAGTGACAGTACCTTGTTCACGCTACGCACGGTGATCCTAGGCCCAGACACCATCGTAGCCCATTTGGAGCCACAGGAATACCGCTACTACGCACCGAACTGTTTCAGCCCGAACGGTGATGGTATCAACGACCTGTTCCTGCCGATCGCCAACGTGATCGAACTGGAGACCTACGACCTACAGATCTATGATCGCTGGGGCACGAGCATTTACGCGAGTAACAACCCCAACTTGGGTTGGGACGGAACGTTCGGCGGCACCACCTTACCCATGGGTGTTTACGCCTATCGTGCCTACGCTGTGGATGCCATCAAGCGTGATGTGTACGAGCTTAGAGGGCACGTGACCTTGATCCGATGACCGGAACGAGACTCGGTAATTGTCATGGTCGTGTCGATCCTGTTCGATCATATCTTGTGCAGGTTGAACAAACGCAAACCTCGCTTGTTGAGACAATACCTAACCTCTAAAACTTGAATGACCATGCAAAGATCTTGGACACTTAGGCACCTACTTCAGTCAGTGGGTGTGATCCTTACCCTCTCGGTTAGTGCTCAAACGGCACAAGTACAGATCATCCACAACAGTGGCGATGCCCTACTTGAGGCAGTGGTCGTCTACGTGAACAATGAGCTCTCCGTGGAAGACCTTGGTTATCGCAGGGCCACGCCGTTCTTGGACCTTCCAGCGGGACAACCGTTCTCTTTGAGTTTGGCCTCGAGCAGTAACCCAACTGAGATCCTGGGCTCCTTCGATGTTGAACTGGAGGAAGGAGGCCGTTACGTGGTGGTGGTGAATGGCGTGGTGAATACAGTAGACTACAACCCTGCGTATGCACTTAGCCTGGATATACAGGCAGCCGTTCGTACGGCTGCGAACCAGCCGTCCAACACCGACATCCTGGTGATGCACGGAGGCACGGACGCCCCAGCAGTGGATATAAGTGGAGAGGTCTTTCCATTGGGAGCCGAGGTCATCAACCTCGTTTATGGCGATTTCAGCGGGTACTTGGAATTGCCTGCGGTTGATCAGGTGATCCAGTTGGATCGCTCCGGCGGACCGTTCATCGGAGCCTTCGCAGCACCATTGGCATCGTTGGACCTACAGGGGCAATCCATCGTGGTGGTAGCCTCCGGGTTCGTCGACCCTTCCATGAACAATGATGGACCTGCCTTCGGCCTTTGGGTAGCGCTAGCCGATGGCGGTGCTCTTGTGGAACTGCCCGCAGTTGAACTGAACGAAACAGCGCGTGTGCAAATGATCCACAATAGCGCTGATGCTGCCTTGACGGAAGTTGATGTTTACATCAATGGAGCACTGGCCGTTAATAACCTTCGTTTCAGGGAGGCTACCGAATTCCTTTCGCTTCCCGCATTGCAAGACCTTGTTGTAGGATTCGCACCAGGCACCAGCACCGGACCGGATGACATTGTTGCCACCTTGGACCTGAACCTTGCCTCAGGGGAAACGTATATCGCTGTGGCGAACGGCATTTTCAGCAGCAGCGGTTATCAACCGGCCGTACCGTTCGGCGTTAATGTGTTCGCCCAAGGTCGTATGTCGGCTTCTTCCACTGGTAACACCGATGTGCTAGTGATCCACGGAAGCACCGACGCACCCGTTGTTGACGTTGCCGAAGTAGCTGTACCGGCAGGTACTGTCGTGGACGACCTGGCCTATGGCGACTTCGCCGGTTACCTTGAATTGGCAACGGCCGATTACGCGCTGCAAGTGCAGACCGCCGATGGCACACCGGTAGTGACCTACAGTGCTCCCTTGGCCACCTTGGGCCTTGATGGTGCCGCCATCACGGTTGTGGCATCCGGCTTCTTGGACCCTTCGAACAATAGCGATGGACCTGCCTTCGGATTGTGGGTGGCCTTGGCGGATGGAGGTGCGCTAGTGGAACTTCCACTTTACTCTGTGGACCCCATTGCACGCGTTCAAGTCATTCACAACAGTGCAGATGCAGCAGCCGCAGAAGTAGACGTTTACATCAATGGAGAGTTGGCGTTGGATGACTTTGCCTTCCGCACTGCAACCCCATTCATCGAACTTCCTTCGAACGTGGATATCGAGGTCGGCATTGCCCCTGGTTCAAGTACGGGTGTTGACGATATCATCGCCACCTTCAACTACACGCTGGAAACCGGCGTCGACTACATCATCGTAGCCAACGGTATCGTGAGCGGAAGTGGTTACGACCCCGCTGTTCCTTTCGACCTGAACGTATTCGCACAAGCCCGTGTGCAAGCTTCGCAATCAGGGAATACAGACGTGCTCGTGGTACATGGCAGCACCGATGCTCCAATTGTGGACGTTGCTGAGGTAGCTGTCCCAGCGGGTACTGTCGTAGACGACCTGGCCTATGGCGACTTCGCTGGATACCTTGAATTGGGAACAGCTGATTACGCCCTGCAGGTACAGACCAGCAATGGCACCCCGGTGGTGACCTACGGTGCACCCTTGGCCACCTTGGGGCTTGACGGTGCTGCCATTACGGTAGTGGCATCCGGTTTCCTTGATCCAGCCAACAACAGCAACGGACCTGCCTTCGGATTGTGGGTGGCCTTGGCCGATGGAGGTTCCTTGGTGGAACTCCCGATCATCCTGAACGTAGGCGTGGAAGAAGGCTTGAAAAACACCCAAGTGAACACCTGGCCCAACCCAACTGCCGATGTGCTGAACGTAACGGTCGAGGGCGCCGCCAACAGCCGTATCGAAGCCACCGTGCTCGACCTGACAGGCCGCCGTGTTTTGGACATACCCACGTCCAACCTGATCGCCGGTGAGAACCGGTTGACGGTGAATGTGAACACTATTCCGAACGGCGCTTACCTCCTCCGGTTGAACGACGGAGCCAGCCAGCGCAGCATTCCGTTCCAAGTGGCTCGCTAAGCCAACAAGACAACCCAGAAGGGCCGCCTCCAACGAGGTGGCCCTTTTCTTTTGCTTCCGAGCAAGATCGACCTGTCAACATTCCCGCCATACGAATGAACCTTTTCGCGACTTCCGTGTTAGGTCAGTGGTTCGTTCGATCTTCGCGCCACCACATTCAACG
>JAEYWT010000024.1 GCA_023428865.1 Bacteroidota bacterium
TTGCGGATGGCTGCATCACCCCCGGCGATAAGGCCGATGACCATGCCATGCGCCACACCGAAGGTGGGTGGGCATTCGCTCGCATCAACGATACCCAGACGACCGCTCGTGCCCGCGCCGAGGTAGAACAAGCGTCCGCCGCGCTGCATGCGTTCCACGATGGCATCCACCAGCGCTTCGATCGCGGGTATCACTTCGCCCACCGCTACCGGCACCGTACGGTCCTCTGTATTGATGCTCCGCAGCAATTCCGCGGTGCTCATGTGCTCCAAGTGATCGTAACGCGAGCTGCTTTCGGTGATCTTCTCTACGGCCATGTGGCAAAGTTGGTGCAAAGAAAAGGCCGCCCGAAGGCAGCCCTTTCCATGTTGTACGAAATGGTGGTTAGTCCAGCATCAGCTTGCGTACCACGTTACCCTCCTTGAATCGGAGTTGCACGCTGTAGGCGCCAGCTTTCAGGTCTTGACGGTCCATGACAGAGGTGCTGTTGTTCACTTGTGCTGTGCGTACGAGACGACCATTGATGTCGTACACCTCGTAAGAGAGGATGGCACTGTTCGCGCTGGTGAAGGTGACACGGTCGGTAGCCGGATTCGGGAACACGTCAACACCCTGGGCGATCTCGCTGTTCTCGTCGATACCCACCAACGAACAGGGGCCAAGTTGCAATGCGCAAACAATGCGTGGGTTCAGGTAGCCTTGGATGGTGTCGATGTAAGCACGGCCTTTGGCTGCGCTCATGTTCGGGTTGCTGGCCATGCTGGCCATGTGTGCAGTGATGCCGGGTGCCACCTCGGTGAGTGCGATCGGGCTGGTAGGATCCCACCACTGCCAAGGGCTGGCTTCCTCCATGGCAGGTGCGGGCCATTGGGGGCGCACCATGGGGAAGAGACCCTCCACGTTCGTATTGATGGTCACGTTGTTGGAGCCGTGGGTCTGCGTGGAGCCATAGAGGGCGCGAGCACGGTCGGTGAACGGATCGCCATCGGGAAGGGTGGCGAAGCTGTTGTTGTTGCCGTATTCATTCACGAATTCCATGAACACGTTACTGCCGCTCACCGGAACCACGGGTCCACCGGTGGTCGGAACGATCACGATGCCGTTGCTGAACGGTGCGAATGGATCGAACACCGTGTGGAACGCCACCATGGGCACATCACCAGCTTCAAGCCAGGTGGTATCGGCCAAGGAACCGCCCGTGTTCACGCAGAAATGGGTGTCGTGGTTCTGCCCATTCGGACGGTAAAGTGCGAGATTGCCGTTGAAGCCGTTCAGGTTACCGACTTGGGTGGTGTCGATGTAGCTTACGCTCGCATTGAATGGATCGGGGCGGAACTTCTCGATGAAGAGCTCTGCGGGGCGATCAAGTGTGGCATTCGCAAGCGCGATGTAACCACCTGTTCCTTCGCCATAGACCACGATCTTGTCGGGGTCGATGCCGTAGGTGGCTGCATTCGCCTTCAGGTTGCGAACACACTGGCGTACGTCATGGATCGCGCGATAGATCGCGTTCAACAGTTGGCCACGGCGCTGTTGCTCGGTATCCGCGAGCGGGTTCCAACCCAAACGATAGCTCATGCTCACCGCCACGTAACCGCGACGTGCGAAACGCATGCAAGTCTCTACCGCGGTGCTGTCTTTGCGGGTGCCCGTGGGGCTACCGTTCAAGGGTGGCGGCAGGGCGTTCCCAGTATGCAGATACAGGACTAAAGGACGCTCGGTCACCTCATCCGTCGGAGGAGCATAAATGTCCATCTGAACGTTCGTCACCTTCAATCCCGTAGAGGCATCCGTAGGGTTGAAGTAAGGTGCGGGGATCGGGTTGCCGAGTGTAACGGCGGTCTGCAGTTCCGTGACCTCGGCCACCAAGTTCGGGGTGGCTAGGTTGGAGCGCAGGAAGTCGATGTTGGTGCCATAGACGACATCGGAGGTGATGGTGATCTGGTCCGACGTGAACACCTCGGTCAGGTACCGTTGGGCATGACCTGCGAAGCCTAGCACCAGTGCCGTCAGGGCTGCACCACTGCGTAATGATCTGTTCATGGTCTTTGTCTGGGTTGTTGGTTCTGAAGAGTCCGCACTAAGGTAAGCGATCAGGTGCGCTTGTTGAGTTCGTAAATGAGCTGGATGTATCCCAAGCGTCCTATCCTGGGCCCCCCGTACACCATGTAAACTTCGTTCTTGAGCGCTCTATCGAGCTTCTCGGAGGAGGGGACATCGGGGTCGAACAAGGGTGCCAAGCCGAGGATGTTGCTGGCGCCCAGCTTGATGACCAGGTTCTGTTTGGGCAACTTCACATTCACCTGTGCGTCCACCATGTCGTAGCTGGTGATCGGACCTGTGAACTGGGGTGAACCGGTGAAGGTGAAGCCCTCCACGTATTTGTAGTTGATCCCGAAACCGAGCTGTTGGGAAGTGGTGAAGGGGATCCGCAGGTCGTGACCGGTGAAACTCAGGTTGAATTTGTTCTGCGGCGTGTTGAAGGCTGGGATGATCGGGTCATCAGCGCCGCTCACAAGCTTGTTGTAGCTGTAGTTGAACGCATAGGTCATACGCTTCCGGTAGTAGTTGGTGCCGAGGTTCAACCCTTGCGTGCGCACAGTCGACGTAGCGTTCGCCGCGAGCCGGTATGCCTGTATCCCTCCCAAGGGGAAGCCCGTCACCGGATCGATGTCCGCTTGTATGCCGATCAAGTAGCCGATGAAGTCGGTGTACCAACTGGTGTAGGCGCTGATGTCGAAATAGAAGTGCTCCCAATGTGTCCCGCGATAGCCCGCTTCGATGGTGCGGGCCTGTTCAGGTCGTATCCGATCGATGTTGAAATAGTTCAATTCACTTCTTCCCTGCAATAGGGTAGGCGCTTTCCGGTAGGCATCAAAGCTCTCCAAAGTTATCAGGCTGTCTTTTCCTGCTTCGAATTGGCCATCCACATTGCCCAAGAGGATCGCACGTCCCACGTTGTAGAAGAAGTATTGGTCGGCCAGGGTGGGATTACGTACTGCGCTGCTGAACGAAACCCGGAACACGCGCAGGTCTGTTGGGGTGTAGACGAAGGAAAGAGCTGGTGAGAAGAGGTGTTTGAAATTCTGATTCTTGTCCATCCGCAACGTGGAGGTGGCTTTCAATTTGTTCTCGATGAACTTCTTCTCGAGACCTGTGAACACGCCGAACTCATTGTTACGTATCACCACATTTCCGGTGTCTCGGAAGATGGTCCCGGCCGAATTCGGCATGTACTGCCTGAAGTTGCCCCCCACGACGATCTCGCCAAAGGTCGGTTTGAACCGATACTCGCCCATGGCGTGCGCCAACCGAGATCGATCGAAGAATAAGGACCCTCCTTCGGTGAACCGCTTGGAGGTGACCTCGTTGAATTTATCATCGAAACGGGATGTCCCAACGAGATACGCAGGGTCGAGGGTGGAGATGTCCAACCGGTCCACGGAATCTGCCACCATCTGGTGGTACATGCTGAAAAGTTCCTGGTTGTCGGCGACGAACTGTTGGATGTACGCATCGTATCCGGCTGCGTTGGTGATGACACCTTGCTGGATCGCTTCGCTCGGCGTGAGGTATTCTGGAACGGTGGCATCCAACAAGCCAGGGTTCAAGGCGGATCCGATCCAACTGTCCCATAGGTTGAAATAGGCGACGTTCCATTCACGCGTGCCACCACTGGCATCTTGTAAGCGAAGTGCTGTCGTGAAGA
Source organism: Bacteroidota bacterium (assembly GCA_023428865.1). Classification (GTDB taxonomy): domain Bacteria; phylum Bacteroidota; class Bacteroidia; order Flavobacteriales_F; family PHOS-HE28; genus PHOS-HE28. Next base: position 3,710 of record JAEYWT010000024.1, read on the forward strand.
TGTCATAGGTCTCACCTGCGTCCTCGCTCGTGAGGTAGCCGCGTAGATACCAGGTCCCCTCTTTCCTTATCTCCAGCCGTTGCTGATAGAACTGGATGTTCTTCAGTCGATAGCGGTTCTCGCCTTGATATACCGTACTGCCGCGACTGTAGTTACTGCCCGCAATGACCTCTACGCTATCCCGTATTTTGTAGTGAAGTGAAACACCGGCTTTCAGGTTGTCCGTGCCATAATCCACGAGGTCACGCTCCTTGTAACCTGGCCGCAGGAACGTGCCAAGACCGTGGTAGTTGCGCCGCTCGTCCTGGTCGCGCGAGTAGATGTTGTTCACCGTCACGTTCTCATCCCCATAGATGTTCACCGCATCATACCGCCCTGGATTGTTAACCGCCGTGGGCGAGTTGCTCGTGGCATCGTAGTTCTCCGCATACCAATCCTCGGCCGTCAAGGCGAAGAGGTTAAGTTTATAGGCGAACTTGTCCTTGCCGGCCTTGTTCTTGAACACTTGTGCCCAGCGCACCGCACCTTCCAGCATGTTCCGCTCGCCCACCTTGGCGCTGGCGCTTAGACCAGGGAAAAGCCATGGGCTCTTGGTGGTCATGTTGATCACACCATTGAAGGCACCCGGACCGAAGAATGCCGTGCTCGCTCCGGCGATGATGTCCACCTTCATCACATCCAGATCACTCGCCCCTAGGAAGTTTCCGAGGGAGAAGTTCAAACCCGGGCTCTGGTTGTCCACCCCGTCTATGAGCTGAAGGCTGCGCACCGGACTGGTGCTATTGAAGCCACGCGTGTTCAGCACTTTGAAGCCCATGCTGGCTGCGGTCATATCAACCCCTTTCAAGGTTCCGAGGCTTTCATAGAAATCGCCGCTTGGGGCCTCGCGGATGGCGATCACATCCATGCTCTCCACCGTCAACGGTGCCTGCTTCTGCTTCTCGCTGATGCGGCTACCGATCACCTCCGCTTCTTTCAAGAGTACCTGGTCCGTGCTCAGTTTGAATTTCAACTCCTGGTCCAAGCTCTTCACCTGCACTTCTTGGGGCGAGTACCCGATGAAGCTGATCACCAAGGTGTACGGAGGTAACTCGTTGGTGAGCACCTCGAACCGGCCATCGAAGTCGGTCGTGGCTCCGGTGGTGGTGCCCTTGATCACCACACTGGCACCGATCAGGGTTTCGCCGGTGTTGTTGTCCGTTACGGTGCCGCGCAGTTTGTATTGCTGGGCATTGGCGAGTATCGTTGCCCCAACCAAAAGCACGGTGGCGAAGCA
>JAEYWT010000091.1 GCA_023428865.1 Bacteroidota bacterium
GCCATGCGTTACACCGAAGCGCGGTTCAAGAAGATCGCCGAGGAGGTCTTGGCCGATCTGGACAAGGAAACGGTGGATATGCGCCCCAACTTCGACGACACGCTGGAAGAGCCCAGTGTGATGCCCACGAAGATCCCGGCATTGCTGGTGAACGGTGCGTCGGGTATCGCAGTAGGTATGGCCACCAACATGCCACCGCATAACCTCAGCGAGGTGTGCGACGGCATCGTGGCCTACATCCAGGACAAAGACATCACCACCGAGGGTCTGATGCAACACATCAAAGGCCCCGATTTCCCAACGGGCGGTGTGATCCTGGGTACCGCGGGCATCAAGGAAGCCTACGAAACCGGCCGTGGACGTGTCGTGCTCCGCGCCGCCTGCCACATCGAAGAAGACCAGAAGACCGGTCGTGAGACCATCATCTGTACGGAGATCCCGTTCCAGACCAACAAAGCCGTTCAGTTGGTGAAGGGCGTGGCCGATCCGGTGAACGAGAAACGGATCGAAGGCATCAGCGATGTGAACGATTACAGAGACCGCACGGGTATCCGCATCGCGTATGATGTGAAGCGCAAAGCCATGGGCAGTGTGGTGCTGAACCAGCTCTACAAGTACAGTTCGCTTCAGTCCAGCTTCAGCGTGAACAACATCGCCCTAGTGGGTGGCCGTCCGGTGCTGTTGGGCCTGAAGCCCATGATCCAGCACTTAGTGGATCACCGCATGGACGTGGTGATCCGCCGCACGAAATTCGACCTGCGCAAGGCCGAAGAGCGGGCCCACATCCTGGAAGGTCTACTGATCGCCTTGGACCACTTGGACGCTGTGATCGCGTTGATCCGCGCCAGCCAGACACCCGAGGAAGCGAAGGATGGCCTGATGGCACAATTCGGGCTGAGCGAGATCCAGTCGAAAGCCATCCTGGACATGCGCCTGCAGCGCCTTACCGGTCTGGAGCGCGACAAGATCCGCGAGGAGCATGCCGAGTTGATGAAGACCATCGCCTACCTGAAGGAGGTGTTGGCAGACGAAGGCTTGCGCCTGAAGATCATCACCGAAGAGACCTTGGAGATCAAGGAGAAGTATGGTGACAAGCGGCGTACGCAGATCATTGAAGCCCGCGGCGATATGCGCATGGAAGACCTTATCGCCGACGAAGCGGTGGTGGTCACCATCAGTCACCAGGGCAACATCAAGCGCACAGCCCTCACGGAGTTCCGCACGCAAGGTCGCGGTGGTGTAGGCAGCAAAGGCAGCACCACGCGCGACGAGGACTTCTTGGAGCACCTCTTCGTGGCCACCAACCACAACTACCTGCTCATCTTCACCCAGAACGGCAAAGTGTTCTGGATGCGGGTGTTCGACATACCGGAAGGCAACCGCCAGAGCAAGGGTCGCGCGATCCAGAACCTGGTGCAGCTGGAAGGTGGCGACAAGGTGGTGGCCTACCTCAACGTGAACGACCTCACCAGCGAGGAGTACGTGAACAACCATTACGTGGTGCTCTGTACCAAGAAGGGCATCATCAAGAAGACCACCCTGGAGGCGTACAGCCGTCCGCGTGCCAATGGCATCATCGCCGTGGGCATCCGCGAAGGCGACGAGTTGTTGGAGGCCAAGCTCACCACGGGCAAGAGCCACATCATCCTGGCCAGCAGCGACGGGCGTGCGGTACACTTCGAAGAAGAAGATGTGCGTCCCATGGGCCGCAGTGCCAGCGGTGTGCGCGGCATGAACCTGGAGGGTGGCTCGGAGAACAACGAAGTGGTGGGAATGATCGCGGTGGACAATGCCGAATTGGCCACCCGCCAGATCCTGGTGGTAAGCCAGAACGGCTACGGAAAGCGCTCGGCCATCATGGACGAAAAGGGCGAGTACGAATACCGCTTGGTAAGCCGCGGCAGTAAAGGAGTGAAGACCATCCAGGTGACCGAGAAGACCGGAGCCTTGGTGGCCATCAAGGATGTGAAGGAAGCTGACCAGTTGATGATCATCAACCGCAGCGGCATGACCATCCGTATGGGACTGGACGAATTGCGCGTGTTGGGCCGAGCAACCCAAGGGGTGCGTTTGATCGAGCTACGTAAGAACGACCAGATCGCCGCCGTTGCTAAGGTGGATGGAGAACTGAACGTGGAAGAACAGCCGGAAGGTGGCGAAGGCACGGAAGATGGCCTCAGCACCGAAGGTGAAACCCCAGCGGAGGAGCCAGAGGCTTGATCGGATCAGGCTGGCACGGTAGTGGATTAACAGAAAGCAAAGACGAACCAGAACAATGAAGCACGCAGTACTGAGCGGGGCGCTGTTGTTGAGCTTGGGCCTCCATGCCCAGAACGCCAACGTGGTAAGCGCCTACAACTATATGCAGGACGGCAACCTGGCCAAAGCGGCGGAATACATCGAGCCCGCCATCGTGGATGCCAAGACCGGCGCGAACGAAAAGACCTGGCGTTACCGCGGCGATATCTACCGGATGATCGCCTTGGGTGAAGATGCGGCCTTGAAGAGCCAATTTCCCGATGCGGTGGACAAAGCCGTTGAAAGCTACCTGAAAGCCAACGAGTTGGATGCCAAAGGAAACTACAAGACCGAGAATGTTCGCGCTCTTGGCGCGTTACAAGGCCATTCGTTGAATTCGGGGAACGATGCCTTCACGGCCAAGAACTACGACGCGGCCATTGCCAACTACGCCCGCTCGGAGAAGATCGCCAAGACCTTCGGCGTTGCGGATACCAACGCCATCTTCAACTCGGCGCTGGCCTACGAGTCCAAGGGCGATGCGGCCAACGCGATCACGCGCTACCGCGAAGCCATCGCTGCCGGATACAACAAGGCCGAGGTATATCGGTACATCGCCAGCTTGCAACGCAAGGGCGAAGACCTGAACGGCGCCATCGCCACGGTGGCGGAAGGACGGAAGAAATTCCCCGACGATAAGGAGCTGATCCTGGACGAAATGAGCTACCTGTTGGCCGCCGATCGCTCTGCGGAAGCGGAGGAAAGTGTGAAGCTGGGCCTTTCCAAAGACCCGAACAACGCTGTGCTGTGGTCGATCCTGGCCAGCTTGTACGATAAGAAGGCCAGCGACGCGAAGGAGGAAGCCACCATGCAAGAGTGGTACACCAAGGCGGAAGAAGCCTACAAGAAAAGCATCGAGCTGGACCCGAAGTTCTTCGATAGCTACTTCAACATCGGCGTGCTGTACAACAACCGCGCAGCCTTCGAATACGAGAAGTGCAACAAGATCAAGAGCGACACGGAATACACCAAGTGCAAGACCGTGGCCGATGCGATCTACGTGAAGGCCGTGCCGTACTTCGAGCAAGCCCACGAGCTGAAGGCCGACGATGTACAGACGATCCAGCAGCTGATGAAGCTGTACGCCAAGAACGGCGACCAGGACAAGTACGCCAAAATGAAGGCGCTCTTGGGCAAGTGATCCAACCAGAACGAAAAGGGGTGAGCCGGGCGAGAGTCCGGCTCATTCGTTTTGTACAGGCCCGGTTCTGACCCCAGGGCGTGAGCGACCTGCTCATTGACCCGTGCGTGTGAAACCTCCCCGAGGCGGAATAGGGAACGTTCGGTAGCTGGATCGAAGTGAGAAGGAGCATGGCCAAGGCTGTAGAGTTGGCCTTGGAAGCATTGGTGCAGAACGTAGCAATGGCTGATATCCAGACAATTGCAACTTTACATAATATAAATTATGCGCCAATGGTAATGAACTCGAGCGGTGAAGGTTCTCGGAGTTCTATCCAGTTAGTCCCGTTACCCCCAAGTACCAACTTCCCCTGTTCCATGCGCAATCCCGCGAACGGATCGTTCTTGATCAGCCACGGTCCGTCGAGGTCGAGCAGATCTGCACGATCAGCAAGTAGCGCCATGGTACCGCAACCCAACGAGCTTTCGCTCATGGAACCCAACATGACCCGCAGCCCAAGTTCTCTGGCTCGTTCAGCCATCTGTTCCGCGATATCCAGCCCACCGCATTTCATCAGTTTCAGGTTAACGCCATCGAACGCCTCCGGCGCCCGTTCCAGGTCTGCAAGCCCCTGGATGCTCTCATCGGCATAGATCGGCACGTCCGTACGCGACTTCAGCTCCTGGTGCAGGTCCCAGCGGTCCTTCGGGAACGGTTGTTCCAAACCGATCACGTGCGCCGGACCTGCCGCTTCGATCACGCGAACAGCATGGTCTACGGAACTCCAGCCTTGGTTGGCATCAAGAAATAACTTCCTGTTATCCAATCGTTTGATCATTTCTAGCATAAGCAAATCATTCGGTGAAC
>JAEYWT010000214.1 GCA_023428865.1 Bacteroidota bacterium
CACGAAGACCGCGTGCAACTGGACATCCGCGCGCAGGCCAAAGGCAGCTACGTGGCCGAGGTGCTGAGCGAAGGAGTGCGGTACACCGGGAGGATCGTGTTCGAGTAAGCGCCTCCTGCCGATCACGGTACCACCACCAGGGTATACGGGCCATCCGGCAGGTCGAAGTAGTTCCGGTTCTTCAGAACCACGCCATATGGGTCCCACGTGGTGTATAGGAATTGTGTGCCTGGAGGCATTTCAGCTGTTCTGCGCTCAGCCTCATCATCCATGTAGATCGTCCGTGCTACGTTGCCCATACAGCGGCTCATGATCAATGCGTCCATGCTCAGTGCCCAATTGTTCTCCACCAGCGCGGTTCCTTCGAACGGGGTTTTATGGATGGCCATTTTCGGGGTGTGGTGCCCGGGGCCATCAAGCAACTTGCGTAGGATCGTCAAGCGTTGGGAGTAAGGGAGGCCCGCCTCGTTGATGTTGTACACAGAATGGACAGCGCCAGCACACACTAGGGCGAGCGCCAGGCCCTGAAAACGTAACCTGGATAGCGCGGTGCAGAACGCCAGCATGATCATGAACAGCGCCGGCAGGTAGCTCTTCTCCATCATCGCCAGGCTGTCGCCATGGGGGAAGGTGAGTATCGTGATCAGTACGAAGCCCGATACACAGACTGTCGTGAACGCCGCCACGCGCCAACCCGCGCTGAAGAACAATAACACGGCCCAGATCATAAGAGGTGCGAGATATTGCCCGCGTATCCATTCCTTCAGGAACCATACGGCGCCCAGCTCGTCCAGTTGCGTGATGCGACCCAACCCGGTCAAGAAGGTCTGATACTGGTTCGCATCGTATGAACCCTTTTCCGCCATCCCCATGGCCGCCGCGGTATATGCAGCTGCAATGCCCACGGAGACCAGTGCCGAGCGGAGCGTGATCAAGCCGTTGATCCACGCCAGACCGGTGATGAAGCCCACGGTGAAGAGCGCATTGGGGTGGATGCTAAGGCACCAGAGCACCACCACGAACGCGATGGTTCGTTGCAACAGGGTTCCGGTTCCGCGCGCGAACGCTTGGTAGGTGCCGTACAATAATGCCGAGGCGGCCAGCAAGAGGTGGGTCTCGGTGGTGCAGTGGAAGAAGGTGGTTGCCCAGCCGATGAGCAAGGAGGCCGCCGTTGCCAATGCAGCCTCCAGGCAACGCAGCACGCGTTGGTTGAGCCACACGATGATGCCGTAGACAAAGGGGAAGCTCAGCGAATAAATGACCACCAGCCACTTCATGGGCAATTGTAGATGGATGCCAAGGACCAAGGGGACCTGGGTAGGGAACATGCCGTACCGTGACTCTTGGAAGAAGAAGGTACGCTTGTTCACCGAAGAGAAGAACTGCAGCGAGCAATCGGTATTCATGATCCGCTCTTGGGCGAACATCAGCGCGAGACAGGCATGGACCAGCACTAGCGCTGCTGATAGGTATGGCAATGACCAATGATGAGGTGACCTATTCATATCCAATATTCTCGGCAACGAAGACAGCGGTGAATCTATACAATAGGCGATCAGTGTAGAGCGCATCCAGGACCCTGCGCACTTATCGTAATGCGCGTTCCAAACCACACCACCAACGGCATGAAAACAGAAAGCGCGACTTCCGCCGCGCTTTCCTAGGTCATGGAGACCAATGCTACACCGTGCCTGGTCGCAGGGTGTTGGTCTGGTACGGATCCTTCCCTGTAGCTGCCTGCTCGGCCAACTGGCGTTTCCATTGGCGGCGATGCTTGATCTTCATCACGATCAGCAACATCACGGGCACGATGATCAGCGTGAGGAAGGTGGCGAAGATGAGGCCGTAGATCACCGCCCAGCTGAGCGGGCCCCAGAACACCACGTTATCACCTCCCATATGGATGTGCGGGTCGAGCTCGCTGAAGAGCGTGAAGAAGTTGAAGTTCAACCCGATCGCCAACGGCAACAGCCCCAGCACGGCCGTAACCGCGGTGAGCAATACCGGACGCAGACGAGTACGACCGGCGATGATCAGCGCTTCCCGGCTTTCGTCGTTGGGGATGATCGTATCCTCATCCAAGCCGAGCTTGCGCTGGGCACGAGCGAAGAGCAGGCGTGCGAAGTCCATCAACACGATGGCGTTGTTCACCACCACTCCGATCAGGGAGATGATACCCAGCATGGTCATCAGGATGATGAAATCCATACGGAACACGATGAGGCCGAGGAAGACGCCGATGGTGGAGAAAACCACCGTGCTCATCACGATCACCGGATAGCTGATGCTGTTGAACTGCGCCACGATGATGAGGAACACCACGAAAATGGCCACCAGGAAGGCGACACCCAGGAAGTTCATGTCCTTCGCCTGATCCTCCTGCTCGCCGGTGAACCGCAGGTTGAAACGCTCGTCGCTCCGGAAGCCACTGGCCATTTCATCCTTGATCTGCTGCACCACTTCGTTGTTGTTGTACCCTGCGATAACGTTGCTGCTCACCGTGACCACACGATCCAGATCCTTACGCTTGATGGCGCTGAAGGTGGTACTGTATTCCTCTTTCGCCACGGCGCTGATGGGCACTTGACGGATCTGCCCCGTGAGCATGTCGCGGAAGGTGATCCGCATGTCCATCAACCGTTGCGTGTCATAACGGTACTGATCCTTCAGCCGCACGTTGATCTCGTAATCATCATCATCGCCTTCGATCCGGAAAGTGCTCACCTCTTTGCCGAACAAGGCGGTACGGATGGCATCGGCAACGGCATAGGTGCTCACGTTCAAGCGGCGCGCCTTCTCGCGGTCGATCACGATCGGCATTTCGGGTTTCGCACGATCGATGTCGATGCGCAAGGCTTCCACCCCCGGTACGTTCTTCTCCTCGATGAAGGCTTTCACGCGCTCGGCTTCATCCAGCAGACCATCGATCTCCTTTCCCTTGATCTCGATGTTGATCGGTTTACCCACCGGCGGACCATCGGCGTTCTTCACCACAGTGGTCACCACCCCGGGATAGCCGCTTACTCCTGCCTGCAGTTGTTCCAACACGTCGTTGGTGTCCTTGCCTTTGCGATCGGCGAATTTCACGAAGGTGACCTGGATACGCGCCTTGTGTGGCGTGCTGCTCAGTTCCACCTCACCGGTGCCCGGGTCGCTGGTGCCTTCGCCCACTTGTGCGATCACCGAGCTAACCAAGTAGTTCACCGTATCGGTTCCGATCACGTTGCCCTTCTCATCCTTCACCTCGCGCACCTCTTCGTACTCCGGAACATTGATCACTTTCATCACCTGCTTCTCCACAACGCGCGTAATGCTGTCGGTCTTCAGGATGTCGGTGCCGATGGGCGCCTCGATGAACACGTTGATGAACATCGGCTGGTTGGTGGGGAAGAAGAGCGTCTTGGGAGGGAATACACCCAGTAGGATGAACGCCAGGAACAACAAACCGACCGTGCCCAAGAGGAAGGTGCGTGGGTGATGTTTCGCCAGCGCATAGCGCAGGAAGGTCTCGTAGCGTGCTTCCAATCTCGGCAGCCAGGAGTATTGGAACCAATTGGCCGCTGGCACGAACAGCTTCTCGTTGGCGATGCCCATGAGGCCGAAGAAGATGGTGAGCATGCCGATGCCGAAGATGCCCTTGCTCTGCATGCTGGCACCTATTGCACCTACGATCGCCCCTACGATGCCGAGGATGATGGCCAAGCGCCACATCTTGCTGGTGGGCAGGTGTGTTTCTTCAACCTTCATGAACTTCGATGCCAACGCAGGGTTGACCACCAACGCCACGAAGAGCGAAGAGGCCAGCGCGATCATGAAGGTGATGGGCAGGTATTTCATGAATTCGCCCATCATGCCCGGCCAGAACAGCAGTGGCACGAACACCATTACCGTGGCCGTGGTGGCGGCGATGATCGGCATGGTCACTTCACCCACGGCGAGGCGCGTGGCCTTCATGGCGGGTTCGCCATTGGTCATGTGGCGGTGGATGTTCTCCACGATCACGATGCCATCATCCACCAGACGACCCAGCGCAAGGATCAGCGCGAAGAGCACCATCATGTTCAGTGTTACACCGAACATGTTGAGCAGGGTGAAGGAGATGAACATGGACATGGGGATGGCCAGGCCGACGAACAGCGCGTTCCGCAGACCGAGGAAGAGCATCAATACACCCACCACGAGGATCACGCCTAGCACGATGTGGTTCATCAGTTCATCCACGCTCACCCGGGTCTGATCACTTTGATCGCCGGTGATGGTGATGATAAGGTCCTTGGGCAGTACGGTGCCATGGTCCTCCTTGATGATGGCGTTGATCTTGTCGCTCGCATCGAGCAGGTTCTCCCCCGCGCGCTTGATCACATCGAGCATCACCACGCTCTTGCCGAACTCGCGGGCGAAGCTCACCGGTTCCTTGAAGTCGAAGCTCACATCGGCCACATCGCGCAGGCGCACTTCGCGTTGGCCCTCGTTCTTCACCACGATGTTGCGGATCTGCTCCATGTCCACGAACTCGCCGATCACGCGTACGCTTCGGCGTTGGTCTTTGGTGAGGATGTCGCCACCGCTCATGGTGAGGTTCTCACTGCGCAGGGAGTTGGCGATATCGTCGAAGTTGAGCTGTAGTGCTTCGATGGCGGCCAGGTCCACGCTCACCTTCACCTCGCGCTCGGGCACACCGCGGATCTCCACCTTGTTGATCTCGGTGAGGTCTTCGATACGGTCCTCCAGGTGGCGCGCATACTCGTGCAGCTGCTCCATCGGGTAATCGCCGCTGAGGTTGATGTTCATCACCGGCATCAGCTCGGAGAAGTTCATCTCGAACACATTGGGTTCGGAAGGCAGGTCGGTGGGGAAGTTGCTGTCACCACGGGCCTTGTCCACGGCATCCTTCACCTTGCGCAGCGCCTCGGTGGGGCTTACGCTGTAGTCGAATTTGATGTGGATGGAAGAGAAGTTGGGCACACTCGTGCTCTTGATCTCGTCCACACCGGTGATGGTGTTGAGTTCCTTCTCGATGGGCTTGGTGATGAGTTTCTCGATGTCGACCACCGAGCTGCTATTGTATGGTGTTGCGATGAACACCTCGGGCGTGACCACTTCGGGGAAGCTCACCTTGGGCATCACGAAGTAGGCACGGATGCCCATCATGCAGATGAGGATGGTGAGCACGACCACCGTGGTGCGGTTCTTCACCGCCCAGCTGGTGATGGCGAACTGCCGCTCGGGGCCGTGCAGGTCTTTTTCGATGTCGTGTGAGCTCATGTTATCGATCGTTGTCGATCCAATGGTTCGACGTTACAGTTGCTTTCCGGCTTATCCGCACAGATCAATTCGCCACGCGCACGGTCAATCCGTCGGTCACGTTCTTGGCGCCTTCGTCCACGATGCGTGCTCCGTCGGTGAGCGCCTCGGAACCCAGCGGCTTCACGTTCATACGGCCTTTGTACTCGCTTACCCGCGCCACCATCACCTTGCGCGCGATGGCTTCATTGCCCGTGGTGTTCTGCAGCACGTAGATGTAGTTATCGCCCTTCACATCCTGCAACACCGCGCGGCTCGGCACCACCAAAGCGCTGTCCTGGTGGAAGTCCTGGATGCTGATGTCGCTCAACAGGTTCGGCCGCATCATCCGTTCGCCTTGTGGCACCCGCACGGTGACCTTGAAGGTGCGGTTGCTGGGATCAATGAACTGGCCAACATGATCCAGTTTCGCGCTGAGCGTGTCGCCCACCGAAGGGAAGTACACCTTCACCGGTGCGCCGCTCTTCACGGTGCGCAGGTAGCTTTCGGGTACATCGGCCTCCAACTGCACGCCGTTCAGGTCCACTACGCGGGCCGCTGGTTGCATGGGCGTGGTCATGTCGCCCACGCGTACCATGATGTCATCCACCGTACCATCGAACGGTGCCGTGATGTTGGTGAGGCGCTGCTGCTCGCGCATGGTGGCGAGACCGGCTTCGGCCTGTTCCTTCTGGCTCTTGGATTGCAGGTATTGCATCTCGCTGC
>JAEYWT010000215.1 GCA_023428865.1 Bacteroidota bacterium
GCATTACCTTGATGCCCGAAGCCGTGGCCATGCTGCACGACCATTTGGGCTACCCGCTGTACTTCATCCAGCTCGTGTCTTGGGCCAAAGTGATCGGGGCCATCGCCATTCTGCTGCCCATGGTACCGGCGCGGGTAAAGGAGTGGGCCTACTTCGGCTTCTTCATCGACCTGGTAGCTGCCATCATCTCATTCATCGCTGTAGGTGATCCGGTGGCTGCTTGGGCCCCGATGTTCCTCTTCGTAGCTTTCTTGATCGCAGCCTACACACTGCATCACAAACGGCTCAAGGCCTTAAATTGATCACAAACGCACATGGCACACTACATCGATGGATTCATGATCGCGGTTCCTGTGAAGGACCTGCCACGATACAAAAAGCTGGCTACTGCAGCCGGCAAGGTCTGGGTGGAACATGGCGCCCTGCAATATTGGGAATGTGTTGGTGAGGACCTGGATGGTGAAGGTTTCCACTATCCATTCCCGAAAGCTGCCAAGTGTAAGCCAGGAGAAACGGTGATCTTCTCTTGGATCGTCTACCGCAATCGAAAGCACCGCGACCAGGTGAACAAGAAAGTACTGAGCGATCCGAAAATGGACAAGATGTACCGCGATCAGATGGCCACGCCGATCTTCGACCATAAGCGTATGGCGTACGGCGGGTTCGTTACCATCGTCGAGAAGGGGCAATAGCCCGGGGTACTTTTGGTAGCATGGAAACGCCCCAAGCCCAGCTAACCCGCAACAACGTCAGCACCCCAGCGCCGGATGAGATCCGCATCACTAGGGTATTCGATGCGCCGCCCGAAATGGTATGGAAGGCTTGGACCACGCCAGCCATGTTGGTGCATTGGTTCGGCTGCGCAGCATTCACCACGGAGACCGCCGAAGTGGATCTCCGAGAAGGGGGCAATTGGCGTGTTGTACTTCGTACACCGGATGGTGAGGACATCCCCAGCTACGGTACCTACACAGCGGTGAAACCTTTCGGTCACCTGGCCTTCACGCACCAATGGGAAAAACAGCCTGTGGACGTGAACCCAGCGCACCACCGCACCCTGGTAACGGTGGATCTACATGAGGTTAGCACAGGAACACGCTTGGAATTCCGGCAGACCGGTCTACTATCCGAAGCATCGCGCGACAGCCATGTGGGCGGTTGGTGCGACAGTATGGATGCGTTGGCGGATCAACTGGCCTGAGCCACCTTATCCAGGTCCTGCATGGCCATGCGCGGCTCCCGCATCAGCCGTGGTTCATCCTCTTTAGACTCTCGACGCACCCGCTGCGCGCGCTCTTTCAACGTGACTCCGTGGCGCGCGATATCGTACACCAACACACCACAAAGCAGTGCTGCAATGAAGAAGAAGACCTTGAACTGGAACATGCTCGTAATGCTGCCCGCAACGGTACCGCCGGCCACGTAGGACCCAGCGATGGATGAAAGAAGCACGATCTTCTGGCGTACTTCGGGCTTATCGCGCAGTGCTTTCTTCGTTACCATGGACAGATGGATCGCCAGGTCGGTGGTGAGGCCGGTCAAGTGTGTGGTTTTCACCGAGAAATTGGAAATGCTGGCGGTGAGGCCGTTCTGTAGGCCCATGGCGAAGAGTAGCGCAGCCACCATCAGTTCCGTCTCCATCAAGGTCTCTCGATAGTGGAAGTGGCCATAGTACCCAACTCCGACCAGGCAAAGTATCTCCAAGGCGATCGGTATGGCGTGATTCATCAAGCGACGGCGCTTGTTCCCATGGATAACAATGAAGTTGGAGGTGAAACTACCCCCGAGGAACAGGAAAACCCACAGGAATACCACGGCTACTTGGTACCAATTGCCTTTGGCCACCTCCTCGGCAAGGATGGCGAAGTGACCGGTCACATTGCTCACGAAGGAGAAGAACAGCACAAGGGCCGCCACATTTGTCATCCCAGCGGCGAACGCGGACAGTACACCCAGTTTCAGGTTGTCGCCGATGCTTCGTTGTTCGTTGTACTTGCTAAGCATTGTCGTTGACCCGTTTAAGCACGATCTTGACCACTCCACGAGCGATCATATCGTTGTTGAACTGCAATACCAATTCGTCGTCCTTCAATTCACGCACATTGTAGACCTCCTGGTGCTGGTCGCCGAACACGAGTTCCAGCATATGGCCATAGCCTTTCAGCTTCCATTGCAGGGTATCGTTACGTGTACCGTTCTTCTGTAACACCAGCGCCGAGCCACGCTCGAATCGCCAGGTCTCCGATTCATGGATCACCAACCCTTTGGTGATCTCGTTGCGCAGTTCCTCGTTCAGCGTGGATCTGGTCCCAACCTCCGGGTTGGTCTGATCCACTTTTTCGTAGGTCCAGGAAACCTCCTTCCATTCGCCCATCAAGCGGGCCTCTGGACGTGCATCACCCAGAACGGTCACCATCGATGCGCTCACCATGAAGATGAGCGCGGCGATGATGAAGTATGGAAGGAGAGGGCGTTTCATCGTTCGAACAAGAGTTGAAGATGATCCAGGTTCGGATGTGATTGAGCTGTTTGTGAGGGTATAGCCTGCCCGTGTTCGCGCAATTCCACCTTGGACTTCCGAATGAAGGGCATGGGATCCATGGCGCGTTCGTGCAAGCGCATCTCATAAGCACCGGAGAGGTGTATCTCTTCCACACCGTTAGCGCTCAAGAACTGGTCGAAAGCTGTTTGCGTGATACCGTGGAACGGAACGATCTCCATGCTCGCGATGCGATGTTCGAAGTGGTTCCGAAGAACGGCGAGCGCTTCTTTGAAGGCTGGCCCGGTCTGTTCCCGTACAGCCTTGCGTGGCGAATAGAAAAGCAGGTCGGTGATACCATCCGGCGGATGCACAGCATGCATCAGGATCACCTTCACACCATCCTTACCATTCCCGGTAAGGGCGGCTTTGAGTGCGTTCAAAGAACCTACTTGAAGGTCCGTTGGAACAAGGATCGTCTTGGCCATTTCGCTGGAGTTTTGCGTTCTGTTCGCAAGGTTCCAGCAGGCCGATGTGAACCGGCTAAGGATCGGATCAGGATCCTGTTAGGATCGCATTAGGATCGCATTAAAGACGTTAAAAGTTCTTGATCGATGGTCGGCAGGTTGATCTGCACGGTGGTTCCAAGCCCGCTTTGGGAGGTGACCGTCAAGCTGCCGTTGTGCAGCTTTACCACGTTCCGTGCCAGGGGCATGCCGATGCCGTAACCTTCGAAATAGGTGGTGTTGGAAGCCCTGAAGAAGGGATCGTAGATGAACTGGATCTCGTCCTCCGGTATGCCGATCCCTTGGTCCTTCACCAGAACGATCACTTCCGTATCACTGGCGGCCACGCTTACTGTAACGGGCTTGTTGCTGCTGTACTTGAACGCGTTGTTCACGATGTTGGCAATAGCCAATTGCAACAGATCAGCGTTGCCGTTCACCTTCAGCTTGAGCGGATTCTCGGGCAATAGGCTCAGGTCTACAGTTATATTGTTGCCAGGGTGCAGGTCATCCATCATTTCCTTCACCGCCCACACAACGGCATCCACACGAACGATGGTGAAG
>JAEYWT010000261.1 GCA_023428865.1 Bacteroidota bacterium
GGTGAGCAATGTGAGCAATACACGCGCTGCCCAGTACGCCATCTTGTATGACCTGACACGCGATGGTCGCTTCAGGATCCGTGGCTTCCACGAGAATGCTTACGATCTGTACGATGGCGAGATCGCCAATAGTGGCGTGGCCTTCATGTTCACCAAGGAATTCGAGGAGAACGAACGGGCACGCACCGCGGCACGGAAGCGTGAAACGGAACGACGCGAGAACAGGAAGGCAGAACAGCATGATGAGCCGGGTGAGTGATGCGGGGACGATACCGACATAGCTGGATGGTCCTGTTCACGTTGCTGCTGCACGCCTGTACCGGCTTGAAATATGCCACGGAGGATCGTCCGTTGTTCACCGGATACGAAGTGCGCTTCACCGAAAAGCCCGAAACGAACGCCAAGGCAGTACAGTTGGAGTTGGATGTCGTTGTAACGCCACAACCGAGCACATCGATCTTCGGCCTACGTCCATTGGTCGCTCTGTACAATATGACCGGTGAGCCCAAACAGCGGGGTAAAGGGCTGCGTCATCTGCTCAAGTACAAGATCGCTTCTGCACCGGTCTACCTGAACGATGTTCCGTTGAAGGATATTGATGCGGCACTCGCCAACCGCATGAACAACCGGGGCTATTTCAAAGCGAAGGCGACACATGAAGTGATCCACAAGGGCCGCCGGGCGGAAGTGGTCTTCAGCGTGACACCCGGGCGGGTGCATCGCTTGCGGAACATCCTGTATGGCGACACGGCCCTCGCTTCGGTGGATGAACTGTACAAGCGATTGGTGCGCGCGCATCGTGGCAGCACCTTGCACGAAGGTGATCCGTATGAACTTGCCGCATTGGTGGCTGAACGGTCACGGGTGGCCGACGGCCTGCGCAATACGGGCTTCTATCGCATGGATGCGGATCTGCTCGAATTCGCAGCGGACACTTCAGCAGGTGATCACCAAGTGGATTTGCGGCTGCGCGTGAAGAACGCCGCTGGTCTCAACGAACGCCAACGTTATACCATCGGTGCCGTCTACGTACACGGTGATCGTGATGATGTGCTTCCACCGTCGGACACCACGTCCATCGATAGCCTGCGGTATATCGATTACCTCGGCATGTACCGGCCGCACACCATTACCCGTGGTGTTTTCATTGAGCCTGGCGAGCACTTCTCCCAACGCGATCTGGATGCGACGCGACAATACCTGTCGAGTTATGGCGTGTTCGCTGGGGTGGCCATCGATCTGCGCGACGATAGTACCAAGGGTGTGTTGAACGCGGATGTGATGTTGCGGCCACAGAAGCGGTTCTCCTTGTTCTCCGAGGTGAACGCGATCAGCAAAAGCAACAACTTCGCTGGTCCCGGTGTACGTGTGGGCTGGAAGGATCGCGACTTCTTCCGTGGCGCCGAAGTGTTCACCGTGGATCTTACGAGCCGATTCGAGACCCAAGTGGCCGGTTCGGGCCGCGGCACCAATGCGTATGAGATCGGCGCGAAAGCCTCCCTTTCCGTACCCCGCTTGCTCTTGTTCGGCCGTTTCAAGACCGCGCGCACCTTCGCTCCTACAACGCGGTTCGACCTTGGTTATGGCCTGTTCAGACGCATCGGTCTTTATGGATTGGAGTCGGCCAACCTGGGATACAGCTACGTGTATCGCCAGAACCGTTTCGTGTGGCATGATATCCGGTTGCCCGAAGTGAGCTATAACAACCTCTACTACACCAGTGATGCGTTCAATGCTTTCCTCGGGCAGAACCCGGCCATACGCCGAAGCTTCGAAGAGCAGTTCATCATCGGCGTGGGGTATACGTACACACGCTCGAACAAACGCGGTAATGCGGATCGCAGCTGGTGGTTGTATAGCCTTGGTGCCGATGAAGCGGGTGGCTTGCTCGCGCAAATACACCGTAGCGTGCAAGGACCACGTACCGAAGATGGCTACCGGCTCTTCGGCGAGCGCTATGCCCAATACTTACGCGGTCGGGTGGAAGGAAGGCTCTACCAAGCGCTGGGGCGGAACGGCGCACAGCTCGCCGTGCGCGCGTTCGGGGCGTGGGCGCACGCTTACGGCAACAGCACCAACGTGCCTTATGTGAAGCAGTTCTTCAGCGGTGGAACGAATAGTCTGCGCGCCTTCCGTGCACGTAGTGTTGGGCCAGGCCGTTATCGACCTGACTTGAACACCACACCCTCGGATATCTCCAGTTTCCAGGTGGACCAGGTCGGCGACATCAAAGTGGAGCTCAACCTCGAGTACCGCTTCGTATTCTCCGGCATGGTGAAGGGTGTGGTGTTCGCTGATGCAGGTAATGTGTGGTTGGAGAATGAAGATCCACAGCGCCCCGGTGGACAGTTCAGACCTGCACACATGTTGAGCGAATTGGCCATGGGCGGTGGTGTCGGTTTGCGTATCGATCCCGAAGTGATCGTGATCCGGTTCGATCTGGCCACACCGTTCCGGCGTCCCGATCTGCCGGAGGGCGAACGCTGGGTGCTCGGTGACCCGCAAGGCCGTGTGTTCAAGAACATGATCCTCAACATCGCGATCGGCTATCCGTTCTAGATCTTTGTGCCACCATGGAACTGATCATCCGTAATATGGTTTGTGACCGATGTAAGGCCGCAGTGGAAGCCATCCTGATGGATCATGGGATCCTGCCAGAACATATCGCCCTAGGTGTGGTCGAGTTGAAGGAGGCGCCTTCCGCTGTGCAGTTCGGTGGCATTAGAACGGCCTTGTTGAAGTCGGGTTTCGAGTTGGTCGATGCCCCCTCCCATGTGCTCGTTGAACGCATCAAGGCCGCAGTCGTGACCTTTGTTCACCACAGTGATACACTTCGAACACGGGTGAAACTGAGTGATCATTTGCAGGCTACGATCAACACCGACCCTGGAAGTCTGTCGAGCCTATTCTCGCAGATGGAAGGGATCACGATCGAGCGATTCTACCTGTTGCAGCGGTTGGAACGCGTGAAGGAGCTCATTCAGTATGGCGAGTCCACACTGAATGAGATCGCCGATCAGACCGGTTTCAGTAGTGCCGCCCACCTCAGCGCTCAGTTCAAGAAATTCGTCGGTATCACGCCCACCGCATTCCGGTCCAGTGGCTTGGGGCGAAGACCCATCGATCGCGTCAGCTAGCCGCGATGTAAGCTTTTTCCAACAGGATGTAAGGTCTATTCCTGGCAACCGAAGGATCTTTGCGGAATGCCCCGCGCGAAACGTTCCTTCCCCGTTACCGGTATGACCTGTGCTAGTTGCGTGCTCCAAGTGGAGAAAGCGCTGAGCGGTCAACGTGGGGTGGAGCGAGTGGATGTGAACCTGGCCACCAACACAGCACAGGTGGCATGGGATGATGCGCTCCTGGGCGTGGAAGGATTGCAGGCCGCCGTGCGAAAGGCCGGTTATGAGCTGCTGATCACCGATGAAGGGGAGGCCATCGCCGAAGCTGAACAAGCACGTGCCGGTCACCTCGCTCAACTACGCGGCAGGCTCATCGCCGCATCGTTGTTGAGCCTGCCGCTGGTGGTCGTGGGTATGGCTTACATGCATACTGCCTGGTCACCATGGGTGCAGTGGTTGCTAAGCACACCGGTGGTGCTGGTCTTCGGCAGGCAGTTCTTCGTTCACGCATGGAAGCAGGCCCGACATGGCTCAGCGAACATGGATACGCTCGTAGCGCTGAGCACTGGTGTGGCCTACATCTTCAGTGTATTCAACACGTTGTACCCGAGCTTCTGGACCGACCGTGGTCTGGAACCACATGTGTACTTCGAGGCAGCAGCGGTGGTGATCACGTTCATCCTTCTGGGGAAATTCCTGGAGGAGCGCGCCAAAGCGGGCACAGGTGCGGCCATTCGGAAGTTGATGGGCCTGCGCCCTGATCGTGTACTTCGTGTGGGTGCCGATGGCGCAATGGAAGAAGTGAGTGTGGCCCAGGTCGACATCGGTGATCTGTTGATCATACGTCCCGGTGAGAGCTTAGCGGTGGATGGTGAAGTACTGGATGGTGAGAGCTACGTGGACGAGAGCATGATCAGCGGTGAACCGGTACCAGTGTTGAAGGAAGCAGGAAGTGCCGTGCTTGCTGGAACCCTCAACCAGAAAGGGAGTTTCCGTATGCGTGCCCAACGCGTTGGTGCGGCTACTGTCCTGGCGCGGATCATACACACGGTGCAGCAAGCACAAGGCAGCAAGGCACCCGTGCAGAACATGGTGGATCGTATCGCATCGGTCTTCGTTCCCGTCGTGATCGGAATAGCGCTATTGAGCGCGGCGACCTGGTGGATCCTAGGCGGCGAGCATGCCTTCACCCAAGGACTGCTGGCGCTCATCACCGTGTTGGTGATCGCCTGTCCGTGTGCGCTCGGATTGGCCACGCCAACGGCGATCATGGCCGGTATCGGAAAAGGTGCTGAGACAGGTATCCTGATCAAAGATGCCGAAAGCCTCGAACGGGCACGGAACGTAACGGCTGTCGTGTTGGATAAGACCGGGACCATCACCGAGGGAAGACCGATGGTGGTGGAGACTGAAGGCTTGAATGAAGCACGGGCGCGATCATTGTTGTTGAGCATCGAACAGCGTTCCGAACATCCACTGGCCGATGCCGTCGTGCGCTTTCTCAGCGATGGTGAAGGTGTGTTCCATCACGACATCAACGGGTTCGAAAGCCATACCGGAAAAGGTGTTTCAGCCGAAGTCGATGGCATGCGTTGGCTTGTGGGCAACCGCCGCTTGCTAGAGGAGAACGGGGTGTTGATCACAGCGCATTGGCGCGCGCACGAACGGCGTTGGCAGGAGCTGGCATACACCGTGATCTGGTTGGCCGATACGACGGCTGTACGTGCAGCGATCGCTATCTCCGATCCGATAAAGGCAACGTCGCCAAAGGCCATCGCCGAGCTGAAACAACGAGGTATCAAGGTATTCATGCAGACGGGTGATGCGCGACGGACCGCCCAAGCCGTGGCCACCGCTGTTGGTATCGAAGAGCATCGCAGTGAGGTGCTTCCTAAGGACAAGGCGGCGTTCGTGGCAGCATTGCAGGCGCAAGGCCATGTGGTGGCCATGGTGGGCGATGGTATCAACGACAGTGAAGCACTGGCCCAAGCGGATG
>JAEYWT010000263.1 GCA_023428865.1 Bacteroidota bacterium
CACCGATCCCTTGGCTTGGATCCCCGCCTTGCGACCCAACGCTTCCTGGACCTTCGCTTGAAAAGCACCCTGTCCGTCGGGACAATAGGCCAGGCCAACGTGGCTCATTTCCACCCGCCCCGGACCGCAACCGCCTTCGCGTAGGTTGAGCAGCTCCAAGGTCACCCCGGTACTGTCGCGTTCCACACGAACGGCACACGTACCACAGGGCGCGATACGGCTGGTAGCGGTAGCGCTCGGCGCAAGGTCTTGGGGTAGCGCCGCCTCGGCGGAATAACGCAACCGGGTGAAGTCCACCTCGTAGTTGCCTTGTAGGAACGGAACACGCAGAACGGGATGCACGCCATCGAAACCGACGAACAGCACGCTCAGGTCCATGTGTTCGCCGGTGGTGGTGCGGGTGACCGTGAACCGCCGTTCCATTACGCCGCATCCGGCATCCATGCGCACGAGCAAGTAGCCATCGGTGCTATCGCGATCGGACAGGTGTGATCCGTGGTGTTCATCCAAGGACCGCACCTCGAACTCGCGTTCAGTGTGGACGTAGGCCAAGTCCTTCAGCGAAACCTGAACGAGGATATCCGTGCAGCAGCATTGGGCGACTGCCTCGCTCGCACCGACCAAGAGAAAGACCAGAAGCACCAGGTTCCTCAACATGATACGTCCGTACACCCCTCGAAAAGAAAAGTTCGAACGGAATGGGTACCTCGGTCTTCATGGGTTGCCATCACCCCCAGCACATGACCGGTGTTCACATTCCACACCCTTCTCCGATGGTAGGAAAACACCCCGGAACATGAACCGCCCCACCTACCTGCTGATCGGCCTCACCACGCTCCTCTTCGCTTGTAGTGAAAGCACCGAGAACACCATGGACCAAGCTGGCCAGGACCCGCGCATCAGCGAATTGGAGGCACGTATGGCCGCCATGACGGGCCAACCCGTACCGGAGGGCCAGCAAGCCGGAGATTGGCAACAGCAAGGCAACATGGCAGGTGGTACGGGGAGTGGCCAACAGGCGGGGTCAGCGAGTGGTAGCCGCACACACCAGATCCACAGCACCACCTACAACGTGCCCATGGCGCAACTGGACCTGCCCGCGCATTGGAACGTGCAAGGCATGGAAAAGGGCGATTGGACCGCGACCGCCCCCGGCATGCAGGTGAAGAACACCAAGCCTGCCAGTTTCATGATGGTGGGTGGCCAACTGGGCCAGTTCTACCAGGCCAACGGTCAGCAGATGCGCGCGCCTGTATCGCCGGAGCAGGTGGTGATGCAGGACCTCGCGCCACGGATGCGCCAGCAGGGGTATGAGATGGTGGGTCAGGCACCGGCCCCAGCCGTGGAGCAGGTGGATCAACGCGGCATGAACGGGCTGTATGTATCAGGCCAGGCGCAGAAAATCTGCAAGGCCAACCTCAGCGAATGGCGGCGTGGAGACAAGCGCCTAGCTGTGGTGCTGCACTGGTACAGCATCAGCAATGCGGACATGGCGAACTGGGGTTATTACACCACCGAGTTGGAGGCGGCCGAAGGCAACTACGAGCGCGAAAAGAACGGATTGATCACCGGTTTGGGCGGCATGCGTTATAACCCGGCCTACTTCGCGGCGCAGCACCGCGTAGCCCAGCAGAAGGAGCAGCAGAGCATGGCGGCGCACAACCAGCAGATGCAGAACAACCAGCAGAGCTGGAACGCGCACAACGCCCGCATGCGCAGCAACCAGGCCGCCTTCGATGCCAGCCAAGCCGCGCACCGCGACATGGTGAACAGCGTGAACAACTCGCAGATGAGCACCTGGAACAACACCAACGCCACCATGGACCGCATGCAGGATGCCACCATCAACGGTATCCGTGGCGAACAGAACGCGTGGAACCCGCATACCGGCCAGCAAGGCAAGGTGGAGGCCGGTTACAACAACTATTGGGTGAACGGCGACGGACAGTACTTCGGCACCAACGACGTGATGTACGATCCGAACGTGAATGGGCAATGGGTGGACCAGTGGCAGCAGATGCCGACCGAACCTTGATGGTCGATAGCGTTCGGCAGGTGTAGGAGTACCGATCTTCGCCGCATGCCCGCTGCGCATCCGACCGCCATTCCCAAGAGCACCTTCACCTTCCTCGCTGAGTTGGAGGACCACAATGAAAAGCCCTGGTTCGAGGCCAACAAGGAGCGTTACCTCTTGGCCCATGCCAACATGGTGGCCTTTGCCGATGCTCTGTTGGAACGCATGCAGGCCCACGACAAGCTGAGCACACCGAGTGGTGCCAAGAGCCTGATGCGGATCTACACCGACCAGCGTTTCCACAAGGACAAGCCGCCCTACGCACCACGCTTCGGCGGAAGGTTGGCGCGCGTGAAACCGGCTTTACGGGGCGGCTACTTCTACCGTATCCAACCAGGCGGTCGTTCCCACGTCACCTGTGGTTTCATGGGGCCCGAGGCCAGTGATCTTCGGCTGATCCGTCAGGACATCGACTACGATCACCAGACGTGGCGAAAGATCCTGCGCGGCAAGAACCTGCGGGCGCACTTCGGTGAGCTCTTCGGGGAGGAAGTAGCGACCATTCCACGGGGGTATGCACTAGACCACCCAGCTGCGGACCTCTTGCGCAAACGCCAGTTCCTGCTGCGCCGCACCTTCACGGACAAGGAAGTGCAGGCCACAGAATTCCTCGATGAAGTGGTGAAGACCTTCCGTGCCGTGCGGCCTTGGTTCGATCACATGACCGCTGTGCTTACCACGGACGGTAACGGGGCTTGATCCGGTCCAGTCGCCCTACGCCCCTTTCTGCTTCCTTGCCAGAATGCGCATTTGTAGCACATCCACCAGGAAGGCGAAGGCCATGGACGAGTAGATGAAGCCTTTCGGGATGGGATGTCCCGCACCCTCGGCCACCAAGGCCACGCCGATCACCATCAGGAAGCTGAGTGCAAGTACCTTGAAGCTGGGGTGCTTGCTGATGAAAGCGGCGATCGGTTTGGAGGCCACGAGCATGATGATCACCGTAACGACCACGGCCACGTACATCATCCACAGCTCATCCACCATGCCTACGGCGGTGATGATCGAATCCACCGAGAAGACCAGGTCGAGCAGGAGGACCTGTACGAGCAATTGGTTGAAGCTGCTGGCCTTGGTGGTGACACCGGGTGCGGCATGCTGTTCACCGGAGAGGTGGAAGAGCTCGCGAGTGGCCTTGTAGATCAGGAAAACGCCCCCCCCGAGCAGGATCAGTTCCTTACCACTGATACCTTGCCCGAACACGGTGAAGAGATCGGTATCCAGCTTCATGATCCACGCGATCACGGCCAGGAGCGCCAGCCGCATCACCATCGCCAGGCCGATGCCCAGTTTGCGCAACTTGTCCCGCTGGCCCTCGGGTAGCTTATCCGCGAGGATGGAGATGAAGATGATGTTGTCGATACCCAGCACCACTTCGAGGGTGATCAGGGTGAGCAGCGCGATAACGATGTCCAGGATCTCCATTCGGCTTCTAGTTCTTGGTTGGGCTGTTCAACAGTGAGACCGGCCGGATCAGGCTTTCTTCACGAACTCGCTCTTCAAAGCCATTGCGCCGAAGCCCTCGATGCGGCAGTCGATGTTGTGGTCGCCATCCACCAGCTTGATGCCGCGCACTTTCGTCCCCGCCTTCAACGCCTTGGGTGCGCCCTTCACGGCAAGGTCCTTCACCATCACCACATCGTCGCCGTCCTTCAGGATGTTGCCATTGGCATCCTTCACCAC
>JAEYWT010000287.1 GCA_023428865.1 Bacteroidota bacterium
CCATGAACCCAGAACGACTCTATACCCAGCGCGTTCTGGCCATGGGTTGCGCGGGATACCTGAACAAAGAATCCTCCGAAGAAGAGGTGATGCGAGCCATTGGCAAGGTCCTTTCCGGACAGGTGTACAGGAACCCCGAAAGCGTCCTACGCAACATCGGTGTCGGGGATCCCTCCCTTTCACCGTTCGACCGCCTATCGAAACGCGAATTGCTCGTTCTGGACCAGATCCTGGATGGTTATGGCGTTACAGAGATCGCGCAGCGGATGGAGCTTGGCCTGAGCACGGTGGCTACATACAAGGCCCGATTGTTCGAGAAGCTGGATGTGACCAATGTGCTCGAATTGCAGACCTTGGTGAACGCGCACGGCTATAGACGGACATGAACCACGGCAGATCATCACGGGCCTTCCTGATCGGTCTGCTGTGTTCAGCAACCCTACACGTCCAAGCCCAGAAGTATCGACAGTGGCAACACTTCAATTCCAACAATGGGTTACCGCAGAATAGTGTGGTCCGTTTGGAGATGGACACGGCATGCTACCTCTGGGTAGGTACCGAAGGTGGCTTGGTACGGTATGATGGTGGCAGTCTGCGTACGATCGAACTCCGGGCTGAAGATGCCCCTACGTCCATCAGGATCTGATATATGCTACCCACGCAACGTGGGGAACTGATCGTCTTGAATGGACACAATATCACCTTCCAGATCATGGACCACGGCGAGCCTCGCTTGGTTCAACGGGAAGCAAAGCGGGCTGTTCTTTGGGGCGACATCGCATCCGTGGAGCATTTCGTAGCGCTTCCTGAACCGGATGGTAAGAACTGGGCCGACCATGGTGCGCTGGCCAGTCATACGTATCCTTCTGGCGAGCGTGTAGAACTAGGAAGTGATGTCTTCAGACGCTGGCAGGGAACAAAGCTGGTGAGTAGTATCACCACGGGCCATCCTTTGGAAAAGTTCTTCTTCCTGAACGGTGAACCGATCGGACTTGCCGGGTCCGGTAGAGCGCTATTGTTCGACCCAAGCACCGGTACTTCCACGGAATTACGACTCTCTGGTATCGTGAACAACGGTGAGCACGAGTGGCCACAGATCTTCTGGCATCATAATGATCCAGATGGTTATTCGGTGATATCGAACATCCTTTATCGGATCAGCGTCGATGCTCGTTCGAAGACCCTCCACTTCGAACCTGTAGAGGTGGAGATACCGGTTACGACCGTGGTGACCGATGTGCTACGTGCACATGAACAGGATATCCTGTTCATAGGCACTGCCAATAAAGGCCTCTTCATATTCCGCAGGGAGCGGCTGGAGATCCTGAATTGCGGCGAAAGGGCCTTACCCGTTTCCGTAATGGCCACTGCCGAGACCCGCGAAGGATTCCTAGTAGCTGGGGTGGATCATCACGTATACCACCAGACCAAGACCGGATGCAACGAGGTCGAAAGCCTGCTCGGAACGGACTTTTACCATCTACCGAAGGACCACGAAGGCATGCTTTGGATCTGGCGGAACCACGAAATGGACCGCTACGATCCACGCACAGGACAGCTTACCTCGATCGTGAAGGACCTGCGTATGCGCCCTTCGATCAAAGCCTTTGGCGACTCGGTCCTGATCACATTGAATGGTCGCATCCATAGCTGGAAGGATGGCCGTATACGACCGTTGGAACCACCGCAGGATCTAGCTCCCATCCTACTCTATGCGGAAAGTAACGGCACGGTGTATGGCACCACCACCAAGGGTGTATTCAGGCTGCACCAAGGCATTAGGGACTATAGTTGGTTCAAGGGCTTGGAGAAGACGAACTTGCGCGTGGTAACGCGGATCGAGGATCTGCTCTTGGTGGGCACTTATGGGCAAGGTGCTTACATCGTGGATGGCACCCATGCCTTTCGGATTCCGGACGACCCGAGCAAGGCACTGGAACACGTTCACAGTTTCCGCCAAGATGGAGATCGGATCTGGATCAGTACCAACCGCGGGTTGCTACGCACTACACTTTCAGACCTGAGAACGTACCTAGCGGACCAAAGGCAACGCCCCTATTTGGCGCGTTACGGTACCGCCGCCGGTGCGTCGAACCTCGAGCTGAATGGAGGTTGCACTCCACCATATCTTGAGTTGACCAGCGGCCCGGTCATCTACCCATCCATAGAAGGAGTGGTTCAATTAGACCCCGCGACCATCCCCGATCCTTTTCCACAAAGCCCCCTTATGACGAAGGCCCTCAGGGTGAACAATGCACCTTGGCCAACCGAACGCCCGCTTGTTCTACCGTACGATGTCCATAGCATAGAAGTCAACTTCACCTTACCCTATTGGGGAGATGCTGAGAACGCGCAACTAGAGTACACCATTCCGGGTATCATGAACGATTGGAGCGCGCTTGCGCCCGGCGAACGAATGGTGGAGGTGATACGGCCACCCACAGGAACCCATCGCATCCTCCTGCGTAAAGTAGGGTCCAAGGCACGCGGCTTGGAGGCGGAAGAGGTGGTTCGATTCGAGGTCGAACGACCCGTTTGGGTGCAATGGCCTGCTGTTCTGGGATACTTCATCGCCCTGGCACTCCTTTACTGGGCAGTGGCGAGATGGCGCACTACCCGATTGCAGCGGCAGAACGCATGGTTGGCCGCGAACGTAGCCATGCAAACGGAAGCGCTGACCCGAGCAAATGAAGACCTTCGCAGTGCCGTTGCCCACCAGGAGAAGCTGATCTCAGTGATCGCGCATGACGTTGTACCTCCCCTGCGTTTCGTAGCACGGGTGGCACACAGTGCGGAAGAAATGAACCGCACTGGCACCGAACGTTCAGCCTTAGCAGAGACCTTGGAAGACCTCAGTTCCAGCAGCGACAAACTGTTCCAGAACGCGAACAATCTTCTCACCTGGATACGTACACGCCAGCGCGAGCGCCCTTTGGAACCACGGAGCCTGGCCCTGTACTCATTCGTTGAAGATTGTTTAGACCGTGTGCGGGAAATGACCGCTGTTCGTGGTACCCGTCTCATCAACAAGGTGGATCCGGAAATGAGCATTCGTACAGATGGCGATCTGCTCAGCATAGCATTGAACAATGCGTTGGTCAACGCGCACCTGCACGCCTCAGCTTCCTACATCGAAGTATCTGCGCGAAATATCGGAGGTGGTTGTCGCATCGTTGTAAGGGACGATGGAATTGGGATCCCACCGGATGTGATCCCCCTGGTGAATGCGGAGCTTTCCGGGGTTTCCCACCACGATGACAAAGCGCGTAGTGGAGCCGCAGTCGGCCTTGGCTTCGTGATCATCGCGGAATGCCTGCGAACGTTGGGCGGGTCGGCGATCATCGAACTCGCTGCACCGGGGACCCGTTTGGTGATCGACCTACACACGCCGCATGCAAGGCCACAAGGCCAAAACGGATGACCTGAACGTGACCCGTTGTGCCCGCAAAGGATAGGCTGTAGTAGAACCGGTGTTCAGTCCTTGAACAAGGCCTCCACAAAGGCCTTCTTATCGAAGATCTGCAAGTGGTGCATGCCCTCGCCCACACCGAGGTATTTGATGGGGATGCCGAACTGCTCGCTGATGCCGATGGCCACACCACCTTTCGCCGTACCGTCGATCTTGGTCAGTGCCAATGCCGTTACATCCGTGGCTTTGGTGAATTGTTTGGCCTGCTCGATCGCGTTCTGCCCCGTGCTGGCATCCAGCACCAGTAACACCTCGTGCGGCGCATCGGGTATAACCTTGCGCATCACGTTGCGCACTTTGGTGAGTTCGTTCATAAGGCCCACCTTGTTGTGCAGGCGACCAGCAGTATCGATGATGACCACATCGGCACCCTTGGCCTTGGCGCTTTCCACCGTGTCGTAGGCAACGGCCGCCGGATCGGCACCCATACCTTGTTGCACGAGGGGCACATCCACACGCTCGCTCCAAATGCGGAGTTGATCCACCGCCGCGGCGCGGAAGGTATCAGCGGCGCCCAGCATCACGCTCTTACCTTCTTGTTTGAAGGCATGCGCGAGTTTTCCGATGGTGGTGGTCTTGCCCACACCATTCACACCTACCACCATGATCACGTAGGGTTTCACGGCTGGATCCACCGGTGCGGGATCCTTCATCAAGGTGGCGATCTCTTCGCGCAGTATCCCGTTCAGTTCGGCGGTGTTCACGTACTTGTCGCGTTTCACCCGTTCCTGTATGCGTTCAATGATGCGCAAGGTGGTCTCTACACCCACATCACTGGTCACGAGCACTTCTTCCAGGTCGTCCAGGACGGCATCGTCTACCGTGCTCTTGCCGGCCACCACGCGGGCCAGTTTACTGAAGAGACCTGTGCGTGAACGTTCGAGGCCTTGGTCCAGGTCCTGCTTTTCGGCGGCTACCTGTTCCTTATCCTTCTTTTTACCGAATAAACCGAAGAAAGCCATGCGATTCTAGTTGCTGCCCGGCGTGGGCGATCGGTCCGAGAATGCGAAAAGGCCATCCGCCGAATGGCGGACGACCTTTCCACAGGATGAGAATGGGATCACTTGCCGGCGAGCAGCTTGTCCGCCTCGTCGGTAGGCAGTACCTGCTCAACGAAGGAA
Source organism: Bacteroidota bacterium (assembly GCA_023428865.1). Taxonomy (GTDB): domain Bacteria; phylum Bacteroidota; class Bacteroidia; order Flavobacteriales_F; family PHOS-HE28; genus PHOS-HE28. The sequence goes on from JAEYWT010000287.1 coordinate 4,591, forward strand.
TAGCCTTTGCTGCCTTCCTTTTTCATCATGCGGATCACCTTGGTGAAGGTCTTTCCACCTTC
>JAEYWT010000303.1 GCA_023428865.1 Bacteroidota bacterium
GGGCTATCCCCTACCCGGCCATGGACCTTGTAGGCCATACCGCTGGTGGTGCAACTACCGGCCAAGCGGCCTTGCGCATCCATGGCGATCATGCCGATGGTATCGTGGTTCTCGATGTTCACGACGGGCTTGTAGTTCGCTTCCTTCAGCCATTCGAGCCATTCGGCACGTACCTCAGGTATTTCCACATCGCGGGGGGAAAAGCCGGTCTCCGCTGCCCAGCGCTCCGCGCCTGCACCTACGAGCATCACATGTGGTGTGCGTTCCATCACCGCCCGTGCAATGCTGATGGGGTGTTCGAAGCGTTGTACAAAAGCCACCGCACCGGCACGGCCGTTATGGTCCTGGATACAGGCATCCAAGGTCACTTTCCCATCCCGGTCTGGTCGACCACCGAGGCCAACGCTCCTATTGGTGAAGTCGCTCTCCACCACCGCCACACCGAGTTCCACTGCATCCAGCACATGGCCACCACCGCTGAGCACCGCCCAGGCTTGGGCGTTGGCCGCTACCCCATGTTTCCACGTGCTTAGCACGATCGCGCCCTTGCTGCGGTTGGCCGATCCGATCTCTTTCGGGGCACTACTCTCGTTAGCCTGGGAACATGCTGTTGCGAAGGCTGCGCTTCCAACGGAAACGAGTTTGATGAACTGGCGGCGGTCTTGCATGGGCTGCTATCCGCAAGCTTACGACCATATTTGTCGTTCACATGCACCCCACAGCACCTTTATCCAACGGAACCGACCGGTCGGGAACACGCGGTGCCCTGCTCGTCCTGTTCTCGCTCTTCTTCATGTGGGGCTTCATCACCGTACTGGTCGATTCTCTGGTGCCACGGCTGCGCGAAGTGTTCGAACTTTCCTATTTCGAGGCTGGGTTGGTGCAATTCGCCTTCTTCATCGCGTATGGCATTGTGAGTATTCCCGCCGGGTGGTTACTAGCCCGCATCGGGTATCGTAGAGGCATGTTGCTGGGACTTACGGCCATGGGACTTGGCTGCTTGCTCTTTTGGCCAGCGGCCGGTCTGCGAACCTTTCCGCTCTTCCTGTTCGGCTATTTCACCTTGGCGGGCGGTATGACGGTCCTTCAGGTAGCCGCTAATCCCTACGTCGCGGTGCTGGGTGCAGAACGAAGCGCGAGCAGTCGCCTCAACTTGGCCCAAGCCTTCAACAGTGTCGGTACCACCATAGCCCCTATCATCGGTGCGCAATTCATCCTGAGCGATCGTATCCTCAGCAGCGATGCCATCGCACTACTTGGTACGGCTGATCGAGAAGCGTATTACGTTGCTGAAGCTAGTGCGGTGCAGGGTCCGTTCATCGTGTTGGCCGTGGCGCTCTTGGCACTGGCGCTGGTGGTCGCTCTCGCACGCCTACCACGGATCCTGGATACGCAGCATACAGGTAGTTACGGGCAGGCCCTGCGGAATCCACGGCTGCGTTTCGGCGCGATCGCGATCTTCCTGTATGTAGGTGCCGAGGTGGCCATTGGTACGTACTTGGTCAACTATTTCATGAGCTTGGACCTAGCGACCATCATCCGCCAGGATCCACTGCTGAGCCGTGTGGCCACCACCTTGCATAGCCGACCCTTGGCCGAGGTGGATGCGAAAGGTGTGGTGGCCGCCTTCGTTGCGCTGTATTGGGGCGGAGCCATGGTGGGCCGGTTCTTCGGTTCGGCGCTTACCTTGATCATGCGGCCATCCGTGGTGCTGGCCACTTTCGGGCTGGCTGCCATCGGGTTGCTCCTCATCAGTATGAACTCCACGGGTGTTACGGCCATGGTGAGCATCTTGGCGGTCGGGCTCTTCAATTCGGTGATGTTCCCTACCATATTCACCGAGGCCATCGAAGGCTTGGGCGATCTGAAGCCACGCGCATCCGGCATACTCTGCACGGCCATTGCCGGTGGTGCGTTCATTCCCCCCCTCTTGGGTAGGATCGCCGATGGCGCCGGTTTCCAGACCGCATTCGTGCTGCTGTTGTTCTGCTACGGATATATCGCGGCTTACGGAACCTACACCAAGCGCCTTTCTGCATGATCGCAGCCATAGACATCGGCGGTACCACCAGCAAGATCGGCCTTGTGCAGAATGGTCTTGTGCTGCGCCAGACACGTATCGCTACAACCGGCCATGCCGATGACCACGCCTTTGCGGATGCTTTGGCCGCAGCCGTAATGGGCCTGTTGAATAGCGAGGGTCCAGCACGGCTGAAGGCGGTAGGGATCGGTGCCCCGAACGCGAACCAGTTCACCGGTATCATTGAAATGGCACCTAACCTGCCTTGGAAACACGATGTGCCCTTGGCGCGCATGATGCAGGATCGGCTCGGCGTACCTGCTGTGCTCGGGAACGATGCGAACGCCGCTGCACTCGGTGAATGGCGTTATGGTGCGGGCCAGGGTTTCGATGACCTGCTGGTGGTGACCATCGGCACCGGTGTGGGCAGCGGCTTCATCGTGAACGGTAAGCTGGTGCTGGGTAGTGCAGGCAACGCCGGTGAACTCGGACACATGACCATTGCTGTGGATGGACGCGCATGTACCTGCGGCCGCAAAGGCTGCCTGGAAGCTTATGTGAGCATACGCGGTATGCGACAGACCTACGCCGAGCTAGCCGATGACCTTGATCTGTTGAAGGAGGATGGTGTGAAGTGCATTGCCGATGCTGCACACCAAGGCGATCCTGCTGCTTTGCGCACCTTCGAGGAGACCGTGCGCTGGCTGGCCGTTGGTCTTGCGAACGCCGTTGCGGTCACGGGTCCTCGACGGATCGTGCTGTTCGGTGGGATCGTACGCAGCGGCGATCTCTTGCTTGCGCCCTTGAAGAAACGCTTCCATGCGGCATTGCTGAACATCTACCAAGGTCGGGTGGATATCACCATTTCGGCGCTGCCGGATGATGATGCGGCCTTGTTGGGGGCGGCGGCTCTGGGCGCACTATGAAACTGTACATGGTCCATATCCATCCCAACCGAACCGTAGGTCGACCCAGTGGGTCGACGCTACAGGTGCTTTGCCTGATGTTCTTCCTGACCGCCGCGGCAACTGCCACAGCGCAGGTGGATATAGCCCGGAACCTGGTGAACCCCTTCATTGGAACGGGCGGTCATGGACACACTTTTCCTGGGGCGTGCGTGCCCAATGGGCTGGTTCAGCTCAGCCCGGATACGCGTCCCGATGGCTACATGGATTGGGACGGTTGCGGCGGTTATCACTACAGCGACAGTGTGATCTACGGCTTCAGCCACACGCACCTGAGCGGCACCGGGGTGGCTGACCTGTGCGATGTACTGTTGATGCCGATGAGCGGTGCAACCTCGTTCGACCCTACGGTCTATCGTTCATCCTTCAAACACAAGAATGAAGAGGCACATGCCGGGTACTATCGCGTTTGGCTTGATGAGGAGAAGACGCTTGCAGAGATGACGGCAACGGCGCATTGTGGGGTCCATCGCTACACCATGCCTCCGGAGAAGGAGCAATTCCTTGTTCTGGACCTCAACCACCGCGACAAGTTGCTTGGTCATTCGATCCGCAAAGAGGGTCTGGAGATCGTGGGCGAACGGCGAAGTGGTTCGTGGGCGAGGGACCAGCGGCTCTTCTTCTGCATCCGCATCGGTCGCTCTGGTGGCCCCGTCGGCATAGGGCTTGAATTGAATGCGGATAGTACGCGTGGCAGCATCAACGTGAAGCGTGAAGACACCTCTGCCATTATCGTGAAAGTGGGTATTAGTGCCGTGAGCATCGAAGGTGCTCGCAAGAACCTAGATGCCGAAGTGCCGCATTGGGATTTTAACAAGGTGCGCGGCGAGGCCGAAGCCGCCTGGAACGCCAAGCTGAATAAGATCCAAGTAGAAGGAGGCACGCGAGAGCAACAGCGCATCTTCTACACCGCGCTCTACCACAGCTATGTGGCGCCGTACATCTTCAACGATGTGGATGGCCAGTACCGCGGCATGGATGGCGAAGTCCACCACGCCGATCACAACGTGTACACAGTCTTCAGCTTGTGGGATACGTTCCGAGGGTTACATCCGCTGATGACGATCCTGGAGCCGGAGATGACCAGCGATTGGATCAAGACTTTTCTGTTGCATTACAAGCACGGCGGTCGTCTGCCTGTGTGGGAGTTATGGGGTAATGAGACCGATTGCATGATCGGCTACCACAGTGTTAGTGTGATCGCCGATGCACACTTGAAAGGCATCCGTGGCTTCGATGAACGACTTGCCTTGAAGGCCATGATGGAGGGTGCGCGTTTGGATCACTTCGGGCTGAAAGCCTACCAGGAGCGCGGCTTCATGAGCAGTGAGGACGGCGCTGAAAGCGTGAGCCGTACCTTGGAGTACGCCTACGATGATGCCTGCATCGCCGGATTCGCCGCACGGCTGGAAAGCGTCGGTGGTGACGACCAGCAGCTGGACTTCCGGACAAGGAGTGCGAGCTGGCGACACCTTTTCGACCGGTCTACGGGCTTTTTCCGGGCGCGTCGGAACGGAGGCTTCGCAACGGGCTTCGACCCCTATGAGGTCAATTTCAACTTCACCGAAGCCAACGCGTGGCAATACAGCCTTTTCGTGCCGCAGGACATCGAAGGGTTGATCGCCGCACATGGTGGTGCCGATCGTTTCGAAGCCCATCTGGATAAGCTCTTCTCGGCTTCCACCACCACCTCTGGTCGTGATCAGGCGGACATCACCGGGCTGATCGGCCAGTATGCCCATGGGAACGAGCCCAGCCACCACATGGCCTATCTGTACAATCGCGTTGGTAAACCTGAAAAGACGCGCACCTTGGTGAAACGCATCATGGACGAGTTGTACCACGATGCACCGGACGGTCTGAGCGGCAATGAGGACTGCGGCCAGATGAGCGCCTGGTATGTGCTGAGCACGATGGGCTTCTACCCTGTTTCACCGGGGATCGATGATCGGTATGAGCTGGGATATCCGATGTTCGAGTCTTGTACCATCAACTTGCCCAATGGTAATACGTGGAACATGCGCGTCGGTGATGAGCGAGCTTTGATGGCTTCGCTCCCGCGGGACACAGCAAACTATCGTGGATCCATTCCTGATCATCTGTCCCACTCAGAGATCTTGGAAGGTGGTCGGATCCACTTGAAACAGGATCGTTCGCCACAGCGGCGGTATAAAATGCGTGACGGAATACCCCGGGTGCTCCAGGGGGCTTATGTGACCGGACCGGGGGTATGGTCTGGGGCACCAGTAATCCAAGCTGCCAACGCAACCTTCCTGCACGATCTGGAGGCCAATGTCCACGGGCGTGGCACGTGCACATGGCTTACGGCCGACAGCACTGGTCCATGTCCCATGAACACTCCGTTCACGGTATCAACGTCGGGAGAAGTCCAGGTGGATTGGAGCGAAGTGTACGCACCCATTTCTGCTCGGTTCACCAAGATCGATGGCTCGCGTACCATCACGATCGAAAGTACCTACGCCAACCAGTACAGTGCTGGAGGTGATAACGCCCTGATCGATGGTCTGCGTGGTGGCCCGGACTTCCGCACCGGCGAGTGGCAGGGCTTCGAGGGCAAGGACCTGGTAACCATGGTGGATTTGGGTGAAGTGAAGACCTTGGAACGTGCGGGCTTGAGCGTGCTCCAGGACCAGAAGTCGTGGATCTTCGCACCGGCGGAGATCACCGTTTCGTGGAGTGCGAACCAGCGGCAATGGAGCAGCATCACCATTCCAGGAACGATCGACCCGATTGCAGACGGCTCCTTAACGACTGAAATGTGGGCGGATCTGAACGGGAAGAAGGCCCGTTACATCAGCGTAGTGGCCAAGAGCATCGGGCCTTGTCCGGATTGGCATGTGGGCAAAGGCGGCAAGACCTGGATCTTCGCCGATGAGATCCTGATCGATGTGAAGTGACCAGGTGAAAAGAAGAAAGGCCCAGCTTTCGCCGGGCCTTTCTTTGAACTTGAGTTGGATCAACGAGCCACTTGTACGCGCTGAGTGCTGACCCAATCGGCAGTGGTGATCTGCACCATGTAGTTGCCATGATGCAACCCACGGAGATCGATCGTATTGCGCTCGCTTCCGACCATGGTAAGTGGTTGGTCCAGCACAATACGTCCGCTCATGTCGAGCACTCGTACCTGTGCGCCACCGGTGATCGCTTGGGTGAAAGTGATGTTCAACAGGCCATTGGTCGGGTTGGGATACAACGAGAAGGTGTTGGCCGCCACTTCGTTGATGCCTACACCACCGCACGCCACGGTCCAAGAAAGCGGCGTGGTCACTACACCGTCCTCGCAGGATCCAGCCTCGTTGGATTGGATACGCAGGGTAAGTGTGTTCTCGCTGTTGGCACTCGGCACCGCGAAGCCGGCCAGGTTGCCACCGTTGATGCCGGTGTAGATCACGGCAGCCGTCTCATCGGCACCATTGTACAAGGTGATCCGATCACCCGTGATCATTTGACCACTGAGGAATGCCAAGGTCAAGGGTACGTTCTGGGCAGAACGATAGGTGTACCAGCGATCCTCGTTGTTACCGTAGCAATGCGTGTAATTATCGAATCCACACGTTACGTTGATGCACTCCTCCGAGGTGTAGGTCAAAGTATCCGAAGTGATGCGGCATTGCTCGTAAGCTTCATTGAACACGCGGAAGACGTTCTCCTCGTTCACCGGATAAGGTCCGAAGGTGTGAACACCAACACCCAAGCCAGTGAGGCTTTCCCCACTTGTCAGGTTGGCTGCGGTAAGCGGATCGGAAGCACCAGCATCGGTGATGATCACTTCAGCGGTGTATTCGCGGTTCACGCAATCCTCCACGAGGTTGAAGGTGGCTGTTGGTGCCGAGCAGTTCAAGCAATAAACTTCCCATTCCCAAGGATCGTACTGATCGGTGGTGCAGTTCACGCTGACATCCGAGGTCATTTCCATGTAGAGGTTGCCGCTGGTGGAGGTGACATCAACGGTGGCATACACGGGTGCGGGGTCGAGCAAGGCGCTACCCGCTGGACCTAAATGCCTACGTTCTGTGGCCGTATGCTCGAACAGCAAGGGGGCTGTGTTGTCGGAGCCATCATAGATCCGCAGCTTGTCGAAGGTGCTGCTTTCGATGGTTCCACGAACGAAGGTGAGCCGCAATGTGCCGGTGAGACCGTTGAGTTCGTATGCCCAGGCGGTGGTGTCGTAATTGGTGTAGCAGTAGTTCTCCACCAGGGTGGGGCCGGGGCAATCGATCAGTACAGGGCAGATCGGGTTCACCATCATGCCAGAGTATATGTTGCACAGCGAGTTGGCATCGTTCATGATGGTCACCTCCAGTTCCGTTCCCGAAACGAATGGACCGATCTGGTAGGTCCCCGTAGCTGTTATCTCAAGCAATTCCTGGCTGATCGAGGTTCCGATCTGGGGTTCGGGGTCGCTACCCAGATCGGTCACCACCACATCAATGAAGTACTGGAAGTTCTCGCAATCCTGCACGATGTTGAACGCTGCCGTTGGTGGAACGCAATCCAAGCAAGCCACCCGCCAGGCCACTTGCTCATCGGTCGAGCCATCATCGCAGGAGGTGAAGCCATCAGCACGAACGCGGATGGTGAGGCGATGCTCCGGGTTGGTGGTGTAATGGAATACCCCCTGGAGATCCTGATCGGTGCCTTGGAAAAGCAA
>JAEYWT010000362.1 GCA_023428865.1 Bacteroidota bacterium
CCCCAGTACTTCGGGATCCTCAAGGGCTTTGTCTACGATCTCCTTGCCGGTGTGTGTATCGCCTTCCAACGACTGTTGGGCAAGGATTGCATCGATGGGTGCGCGGCGACCAAGGTGCAAGGGAATAGGCACGATCTCCTCGGTCAAACTATCCACCAGGAAGCGCAGGTTCCACCAATCCAGTGCATCGGGAGTTCCGAGCAGGTCGCACAACGCCATGCCGCGAGCAAGGTCTTTCACATCGAAGACCTGGGAGGCGATCAAGTTGCCGGATCGGAATGCTTCCAAGCGCTGCACGGCTTTTCGTGCTCGGGGTGAGTTCCGATCGTTCAGCCCGCTCTGGATCAATAACGGCGCTGCAAGCCAATCACCTTGTGGCGGTAGCTGCGATGGGAATTTGCGGTCCAATATCTCCGCGCGTGCGTTCAGCATCAGGTCTTCGCTGAAGCGCAGCACGGGGCCACTACCGCGCGACCAACGTGCCACCATGGTGGCATCGGTGCGACCGTAGAGCGCACAAAGGCCAAGGGAGATCCCGTTCACGGAGACTTCGGCAAGGCCGGAACCGAGGGCAGAGAGACCCTCATCGGCGCGCACCGCATGTAGCAGCATCGACCAAAGCGGAACATCATCCGTGATCGGCACCACATCAAAGCTCTGCATGTCCAGGAGCGTATCGCCCGGTGCCAAGCGCACATGCAGTGGCCAGAAACGTTGGCGGCTATTGTTCAATAAACCTTCGCGCAGCATGATGGTGGCGTTCACCAGACTATCGCCATGTGCTATCCGAGCGGCAGCGTTGCTTTGGAAGGATCCGAGCACACGCTGGTCGCGGTAGGCACGCTCACTGCGCAGCTCAAGACTATCGAAGTCCGCTGGCTCCATGGTGATGTGCAACTGAGCTACAGCCGGTGGTTTTCCGCGGAAGGCGTTCAGAACGGGATCGCTAAGGCTGCGAAAGCCCGGATCGATCACCTCGCGAACGAATCCACTCCGTTCCGAACGCGTGCCGAGGTAGAAAACCAGGCCGATCAAAACAAGAGTGACCGCCGCGAGCATGACGGAACGCATCCGTTCCTTGAGTCGCGCGGTGTTCCACTTCATCACTCCAGGATGGGTTCGATCCGCTTTACGCGCTTGAAGTGGTAATGGTCCACAGCCGTTTCACCTTGGTGCGTGCCGCTTACGATGGCGAGCCACGCGTCGGGCCCAGCTGGCGTATATACGATCCGCTGCGGCATGTCGTGCTGTGGGTTCACGAATACCAGACTGTCCTGATCATGGATCAATTTGAACAGGACCGCCGGGCCACCTTGTGATCCCACACTGACAGCATAGTGCAAGGTGTCGCGTAACGTGAGCAAGGCCAGGTGTTCGATGAAGACCGTGTCGTTTCCGGAAAGCACATAGCCAAGACCGGATGGTGTGCCATCCGCACCCAGTTCCCAGTGTTCATGCACATAGGTACGGCCGCTATCCTGGATGTCTAGCCAATCACCATAAAGCCCTTCGATGGCCACGGTCCTCGATGTTGATCTCTCTTCGGCCTCGGGGCGCGTGGTAGGTTGTGAGCAGGCCAGAAAGGTGACTTGTAATAGGATCAGGAAACGACGCATGGCCGAAAGTTACGCTCCTTGTAAGGCCCTTAGAGCCTGCCTGATCGGTTCTGGTATGGGCACCTTCGACCCAGCACGGTAGTCGTACATCACTTGTACACTGGTGCCAACGGCCACCTCATTCCCCGCTGCATCCGTTATCCGATAGGAGAGGGTGAAGCTAGTGTTCCCGATATGCGTACACCCGGTGCGGATGTGTAAGGTGGCAGGCCATACCACCGGTCGAAGGAAGTCGCAGGTCGTGCTGGCCAGGATCACACCGATGCCCTCTTCCACATGGGAGCGCAGCGCACCGATCCGTTCGAGGTAGTACATCCGTACATTCTCGATGTATCGGAAGTACACCACATTGTTGAGGTGACCAAAGCCGTCCTGTTCGCCCCAGGCTACAGGAATGGCGATACCTAGCGTAAGCGCGTCGGCGCTCACCGCAGTTCTTTCAGTAGTTCGCGGTGCTGGCCTTTCAGGCGTTCCACATCGCGTGCAAGCTTCTCGATCTTCTTCTCCATGTCCTTCTTCATGGCTTCGCCACTGGCGCTCTTGAAGCTGAACATGCCCATGCTGCGCTCCATCGTGCGCATCTCACCTTCCAGCTCTTCGATCTTGCGCTTCATGAAACGACTTTCCTTTTCCAGCATGAACTTGCCATCGGGGCCGGACTTCATTTCGTCCACACGGTCCTGGAACTGCATACGGCGGCGCTCATCGCCTTCCATCTTCAGTTGGCCGTAATGTTTGTCCAAGGCGGCACGGTAGCGCTCACTGAAGGCATCGTACAGCTTCGGCGAAACACGACCTGAGTTCATCCAGCGAGCAGAGAAGGCTTTGAGCGCCTCCACATCCTTGTTGCGCTCACCACTGGGCACGAAGGCTTCGATCTCGGTGAGCAGCTCCTCTTTGGCCTGCGCATGCACCGCCTGTTCGGCGTCGAGTTTCTCGAAGGTGGCTTTGCGGTTCTGGAAGAATTGGTCGCAGGCCTCGCGGAATTTGGACCAGAGCCGGTTCTCGTCGCGCGGACCAGCACTACCGGCATCCTTCCACTGCTGCTGCAAGTGCTTCAACTTGTCTGCCGTCTGGCGCCATTCGGTGCTGTCTTTCAACTTCACCGCTTCATCCAACAGCCCCTGTTTCTTCTCGCGCACTTCCTTGTACTGGTCCTTCAGCTTGTCGAAGTGCTCTTTTTTGGCATCGAAGAACACGTTGCACGCCGCGCGGAATTCCTTCCAGATGCGCTCATTGTCCTTCTTGGTGGCAAAGCCGATGTTCTTCCACGCGTTCTGGAATTCGAGCACTTGATCGGTGAGCGTTTTCCATTCCTTCGCGGAGGTGGCTGCGAGTTGGTCCGTAAGCGCTTTCACCTTGTCCACCAGTCCCTGCTTGGCGGCCAGGTTGGCTTCATGCTCGGTGCGGCGCGCGCGGTAGTGCTCGTGTACCTTATCGTAGATGGTTCGTGTGGCGGTAGAGAACCGATCGCGGATCGCCTCCCACTCTTCTCGTACAACAGGGCCGATGGAGTGCCACTTCTCTTGGTACTCACGCACACCGTGTTCCAGCTCTTTCACATTATCCTTCTGCGCCAAGCTCTCCACATCGCTGATCAGCGCCTGTTTCAGTGCGGTGTTCTTCCGCAGATCATGGTCGCGCAGCTCCTTGTAAATGCGGATGTGGTAGAAGAACTCGTCGCGCAGGTGCGAATAGTCGTTCTGTAGATCGCGGTATTGCTGCTGCGGAACGGAGCCGATGGTCTTCCATTTCTCCTGCAGTTCGGCGAAGCGGTTGAAGGCATTGCCGATGTTCTCTTCCCCCGCTATCAGCGATTTCAGCTCTTCCATGATGGCCTTCTTGGCCTCCAGGTTGTCGGCTTCTTCTTTCTGCTTCTTACGGCGGATGTCGTTCACCCGTTGGTTGAAGGCATCCAGCAGCTGTTTGAACCGCTTGTCCTCCTCATCGCTAAGGGGGGCCGATTCCATGGCGATTGGCGTGCCGTCGACGGGCGTGGTCGCACCTTCTACCGCGGCGTCTTCACCGGATGATACCGAGTTGGCTTGCTCAAGCGCGGCAGCTACCAGCGCCTCGTAAGCCTCTTTTACACCTTCAACGGCTTCGGATGCGGTCTCAACATCTTCCTGCGCCGTGATCTCTTCGAGCCGGGTGATCAGCTCTGCTTTCGTTGCCATGCGGATACGTGCCCTCTGGGCCTTCCGTCCAAAGATAGGGGGATGGGACGATCCGCAAGGTGCTCCCTATACAGCAAGCCCCAGCATACACACGTCGTCCAGCTGTTCCATGGGGCCTTTCCAATCCAGGAAGGCCCGCTCGAGCACCGTGGCCTGCTCCTTCAGGCCCAGGTGGCGGTTAGCCATGATCAGGTCCTGTAGGCGGCTGTTCATGAAGCGTTTGCGCTCCGGACCACCGAACTGGTCCACGTATCCATCACTGAACAGGTAGACGCGATCGCCCTGCGAATAAGCCAGTTTGTGCGCGGTGAACCGGCGTTCCTCGCCCACGTGGCCGCCACCCACCGGTCGGCGGTCACCATTGATGACGCTGAGCTGGCCGTGATGCAGCCAGTAGATCGGGCGGAAGGCCCCGGCGAAAAGGATCTCGTTAGCCCTGCGGTCCACGCGGCAGAGGGCCACGTCCATGCCATCGCCGGCACCGCGCTGCTTGCCTTGCTGGTGCAGGGTGGCCACCATGCGTGTGTGCACGATCGAGAGGATTTCCGACGGATCTTTGTGCGCG
>JAEYWT010000370.1 GCA_023428865.1 Bacteroidota bacterium
CCACCACGTTGCCCGCGCTATCCAAGGCACCAAAAGCCTGGGTCTCTTCGTTCTTAAAACTGAAGATGATGCGGTCCGCGGTCATCTCCACATCGCCATATTTCACGGTCGCGGCTCCATAGAGGTACACCGTTTGCTCTGCGATATCGTAGCGCATACTGTCACGGGCGCTGTACGTCACTTCGCTCTCCAAGGTCTGCGCGGTGGTGCGCAGGGCGATGCACATCAACAGGAACGTGATGAAAACTGCACCGATCGTAGGAAATGGCTGGCCTTCAAGCCTTCTAGTTTCGCGCCGCAAGGGCATGGAGCAACGCGTTTCCGACATGGAAGAGGAGGGACGGCTTTCGGCGGGGCCGCAAAGTACGCAACAGCCTGTGCCCGGGGTAGAACTGCGGCGCAGGCAGGTGCTCTTACGCGCCCGCGAAGTGCAGGCCACCCGCCAACGGTGGAAGGTGGACCAGAACGCGGTGGAGTCCGGTATCCTGTGGAACCTGATGCGCTGCACGATAGCCTTGGCGTTGCTGCTGACGGTGGGCGGCACGCATGCACAAACACCGGGCCGCGACCCGAACAAGATCCGCACCGTGGTGCTCGATGCCGGCCATGGCGGTAAGGATCCCGGCAACCTGGGTACCGGCCGTTACAAGACCACCGAGAAGCACGTATCGCTCAATGTGGCCAAGCTGGTCGGCAAGTACATCAACGAGACCTACCCTGATGTGAAGGTGGTGTACACGCGGGAAGACGACACCTTCATCGAACTGAAGGAGCGGTGCAACATCGCCAACCGCAACAAGGCCGACGTCTTCATCAGCATTCACTGCAACGCCAACGACAGCAAGGATCCGCACGGCTGCGAGACCTATGTTATGGGCTTGCACAAGACCGAGGCGAACATGAAGGTGGCCCAGAAGGAGAACGCCGCCATACTACTGGAAGATGGCCATCAGCTGAAGTACGACGGTTACGATCCGAAGGACCCCGAGAGCATCATCGCCCTCAGCCTGCGGCAGAACACGCACTTGGACTTGAGCTTGTTGCTTAGTTCGCTGATCCAGAAGCAGTTCAAGGAGCGTGTGGGCCGCCCGGACCGTGGGGTGAAACAGGCGGGTTTCCTGGTGATCAGCTACAACACCATGCCCAGCGTGCTTATCGAACTGGGATTCCTCACCAATCCTACGGAAGAGGATTTTCTCCAGAAAGCCGAAGGGCAGGACTACATGGCCAGTGCCATTTACCGGGCCTTCAAGGAGTACAAGGGCATCGTGGAGCGAGCGGGTAGTGGAGGAGCAACGGCCGAAGTGCCCGTGCTGAAGCCAGACACCGTACGCAAAGAACCGGTGAAAGAACCCGTGAAGGATCCGGTGAAAGTCCCTGAAAAGGCCGTGGTGGAGCCTGCGTTGGTCTTCAAGGTCCAGGTCGCCACCAGCACAAAACGCATTCCCACCAAGCCGCAGAATTTCAATGGGTTGGAGGGTGTGCAAGAGCACCAGGCGGCGGGCATGTACAAATACACGGTAGGCGCGGAACCCACGGTGGACGGGGCGCGCAAGGTGCAGGAGGCGTGCAGGGCCAAGGGCTACAACGAGAGTTTCATCGTCGCTTTCCACAAGGGCGAGCGGATCGCGTTGCAGGAAGCCCTTAAATTAGCCGAAGCGCATTAAGCGCGAGCACATTACTGGATGAAGATCAAACGGGAGTACTCCATCGCCGCGCTGGTCCTTGGGGGCGTTGGGCTGCTCATATTCGGTGTCAACTTCCTCAAGGGGTTGGACCTGTTGCAGAAGCGCAACGTATACCACGCGGTCTACAACAACGTATCGGGCATCACCGGTGCCAGTCCGGTGTACTACAACGGGTACAAAGTGGGGCAGGTGATCAAGACCGCGCTGCTGCCCAACGGAAGCGGTTATGTGGTGGTGAGCTTCCAGATCAACGAAGAAGAGCTGGCCATCACCAAGAACACCAAAGTGCAGATCTACAGCGCCGACCTGTTCACGCGCGCCTTGCAGATGCAATTGGGTACCGGTGATCTGGCCAATGCCGGCGACACCTTGATCGGCGATGTGCAGTTGAGCCTGACCGATGCCGTGGGTGCGCAGATCGATCCGTTGAAGGCCAAGGCAGAAGGCATGATCTCCAAAGTGGACTCGGTGCTCAACGCCTTCCAGCAGATGTTGAACAAGCAGACGGTGAGCGACATCGACAGCAGTTTCAGCAGCATACGCGATGCTTTGGAAAGCCTCAGCAGAACAGCGGATCGGATCGATCGTCTGGTGGCTGCTGAAAGTGCCACGCTCAGCTCCACGGCACGTAACCTGGAGAAGGTAAGCGCCACGCTAGCGCAGAACACCGACGAGTTGGGCCACATCTTCACCAACCTCGATACCCTCACCACCGATCTGGCCAAAGGCCGCTTGCGCAAGATCATGGACGATATGGCGCACACCAGCGCCGAGCTGAAGAAAGTGGCTACCGACATCGGCAACGGCGAAGGCACCATGGGCAAGTTGATGAAGGACGACAGCCTTTACACCAATTTGAACAGCGCCTCGCGCGAATTGGATCTGCTGTTGGAAGATCTTCGTGTGAATCCGAACCGTTACTTCAGCATCTTCGGCAAGAAGGACCGGTTGCCCAAATTGAGCGATGCGGACATCGAGCGGATCGGCAAGGTGATCGAGAACGAAAAGAAGGATTGAACCATGGGCATCGCAAGCATCGTCTTCATCCTGCTGGTCGGTGTAGCCTCGTGGCTCTTCGCACGCAACATCATGCGCGTGCGCCGCAACATCCTGCTGGGTAAGGATGAGGTGATCAACGATCGCCAGGGTGAGCGTTGGGCCGTTATGGCGCGTGTGGCATTGGGCCAGAGCAAGATGGTGGTACGCCCCATCGCGGGTTTCCTGCACATCATCGTTTACGCGGGCTTCGTCATCATCAACATCGAAGTGCTGGAGATCATCATCGACGGCATCTTCGGCACGCACCGTGTGCTGTCGTTCATGGGCGGCTTCTACGACTTTCTCATCGGCAGTTTCGAGTGGCTTGCGCTGGGTGTATGGGTGGCTTGTGCCATCTTCTTGGTGCGGCGCAACGTGATCAAGTTGAAACGTTTCGTACAGAAGGAATTGGACGGTTGGCCGAAGAGCGATGCCAACTTGATCCTCTTCACCGAGATCGCGTTGATGACCGCTTTCTTGTTGATGAACGCTGCCGATGTCACTTTGCAAAGCAGGGGTGTGGACCATTATGTGCAGGCCGGTGCATACCCGGTAAGCGCACACCTCGCTGCAGTCTTCAACTTCTCCTCTTCATCTTCTACCACGCTTATCGCCATTGAGCGTGTTTGCTGGTGGTTCCACATCATCGGCATCCTCGCCTTCTTGAATTACTTGCCGTACAGCAAGCATTTGCACATCATGTTGGCCTTCCCCAACACGTGGTACAGCAAATTGAAACCCAAGAGGGAGATCGCCAACATGGAGCGCGTGACCGGTGAAGTGAAGAGCATGTTGGACCCAAGTGTTGCACCGCCGGAAATGGCTGCACCGCGCATGGTCGCCGGGCACGAGGTGGCCGATCGGTTCGGTGCCAAGGACGTGTTCGACCTCAGTTGGAAGAGCTTGATGGATGCGTACAGCTGCACCGAATGCGGCCGTTGCACCAGTGAATGTCCTGCGAACCTGACGGGCAAATTGTTGAGCCCGCGCAAGGTGATGATGGACACCCGCGACCGCTTGGAGGAAGTGGGCAAGGTGATCGATGCGAAGGGCAAGTGGGAAGA
>JAEYWT010000401.1 GCA_023428865.1 Bacteroidota bacterium
CATTGGCAGATGGTGAATTCACTTCTCTGCAAGGCAGGAAGGATGAGCTCGCTGAACGGTCGGCGTATTTCCGTAGGCAACGAATACCACACCGTGCTCTTGGCCATGAATGTGTAGGAAAGGCCAAGAAGGCCGAGCACCATCATTGGCACGCGTGCCCACGGGAACGCTGCGATGGTGGGGAGCGTGCGGTAGGCCAGCAGTACCGCCACGGTGCTCAGGTGTCGCGGACCAAAGGCCCAACCGCCCCACCACATGCCCACGCTGCACACGAAGAGCAAGGTGAGCACCGCAGGTAGGGCCACCGGAAGACCCACACGCAACCGAGACCTGCGTCCGGTGAGGAACCAGGTGAGCAGGCCAAGTACTAGTAGAGGCATGTGTGGGATCAAGCCACGGTAAGGAGAGATGGTCAGGCCGAACAGCGCTTCGGGGCGCAGCCGCTCGATCATACTACCATCTTCCGATGGGTACATATCCACATGATCATAGCCTACCGAAAGTGGAGCGCCGAAGATGGCGATATTGTACACCACCAAGGCGGCTGCAAAGGGGATGGCTGCGCCAATGAACAGGAAGAGCGGACGGGCAGTGGAGTTCCGGTAGCACGAGATCGCGAGGTGCAGCACCCAACACCCAGCGAAGATGATCAGGGGATAGTCGCAGAGCACGGTGCAACCCGTAAGCGCACCGGCCAGTGCATAGCGACCGCGTTCCATGGCTACCAGTGCGCTCAGGGCGAACGCAGCTCCCATCAAATGGCCGAAGAACGAGCCGCTGTACACGAACAAGAAGCTGCCGAAGAAGGTGGCCCACGTCAGGAATAGGGCGTTGCCTGCCGTGGCGGTCCGCATCACCTGCAGCCAGCAGAGGGTAATGATGAACGCGAACGGAAGGCTACCACAGAGGAAGCCACCAAGCCTTAGCAGGTCAACGTTCATGTGATCGGATCCACTGCTGTCGATCAAGCCCGCGCGGTGGAACAGCCAATGGAAGGGTACCACCAGGAACGCAGGGAGGGGTGCTTTTTCGGAATAGAAATGGTCCTTCACACGCGCACGATCATTGGTCAGCCCAGCAAAGCGGTCGATGTTCAAGGTCCCTTGTTCCACCACGGCTGCAACGGTGGCGGCACGGCTCACGGTGTTGGCGTTCTGCCCTTGGTCCAGGAACCAACTGCTAAAGAACAGCGTGATCAAGAAGAAGCCGAGGATCCGTGCGCGCGACGGCATACTACTGCTTCTTGAAGTCGAGCTTGTAGAAGTGGAAGTCCGGGCTGTGCAGGTCCACCTTGAAGCCGGTCACTTGGTGGTCCGCATCGAAGTGGAAGGTGATGTAGCCCGGTTCTAGGAAGGGGTCTGCGTGTTCCCACTTCCACGTGTCGTAGTGCCAGTGGATGAGCTTGCCGTTGAAGAGCTCCTTCGCCGGAGTGAAGGAGAGCATGGGTTGACCGTACACCTCTTGGATCACCGCTTCACCATAGACCTTGTCGATGTAGGTGCCTTGGAGCTTGGTCGCTTCGGCCGTGGGTGTGGTGCCTTTCACTTGGGCGTTCACGCGGGCAGCCACACGTGCTTGTTCGCGGTCTTTCCGTTTGGCGAGCCGGGGTAGGATGTCGCTGACCGGATCGGCTTTTCCATCGCCCAGGTAGAGGTCGAGTATCTTGTTGGTGATGGCGAACACGCTGTAGCTCTCCCCGTTGCCGAGCGCGATCACCGCGAGGTCCTTGTCGGGCACCACCGCATGGTTCAGGATGAAGCCCGGCATACCACCGCTGTGGGTGATCACTTTGGAACCATGGTTCTGTTCAATGAACCAGCCAAGCCCAGCGCCCTCACCACCCATGGCCAGATGCACGTCCGTGATGAAGTAGTAGGCGTCCTTGGACAGGAAGGGCTTGCCGTTCACCACGCCTTCGTTCGCCCACATGGCATCCCACTTGGCCAGGTCGTTCACACTGCTGATCACACCGCAGGCTCCATCCGCCCCTTGCAGCGGTTGGTAGGGCATGCTCTTCTGCGGGGCGTTCGGGTCCTGTCCCTTGCGCACATGGGGTAAGGCCACATCGCTCATGCCCTGTAGGTCGGCGGTCTCCACGCGGCTGCGTTCCATGCCCAGCGGTTGGAAGATGCGTGTGGTGATGAACTGGTCCCAGGACATGCCGCTCACGCGTTCGATCAACTGCGCGGCTGCGATGTACATGAGGTTGCTGTAGCCGAACGTATCGCGGAAGGGCAGGGTCATGGGTTCGTGGGCATGGCGGGCGAGGATCTCTTGCTGCGTGTAGTCCGTGCCATACCACAAGAGGTCGCCATCGAAGGTGATCCAGCCGCTGCGGTGGCACAGGAGGTCCTTCACCAGGAATTGCTCGGTGATGTAAGGCAGCGGCGTGGCGAACTCCGGCATGTGTTTGCGCACGGGGTCGTTCCAATCGAGTTTGCCTTCATCCACCAGCAAGCCAACGGCACAGGCCGTGAACGCCTTACTGATGCTGGCGCAATAGAAAAGCGTGTTGGGTGTGACCGGCTCGGGTTTGGCCAGGTCGAGCTTGCCATATCCTTTGCTCCAGATCAGGTTGCCATCCTTCACGATGCCAACGGCCAGGCCGGGTTGGTCAAGCTTCACCACCGCATCGGCGATGTAGCTGTCCAGCTTCTTCAGGTCGGGCTTCTGCGCGAGCAACGCGCTGCTCCACACGAGCAGTGCGATCAGGGTCGTGGAACGGATCATGCCTGCGAAGTTGCACGATCCCGGTTAGAGCGTGTCACAAAAAAGCATTTGGTAGCGAGCGAGAGATATTTCGTGCCCAAGCAGGGCGTCGAATCCGAGCATAGTCGGGTGCTCTGTGAGGTCTTCGACAACGACGCATGGGCGTGAAAGCCCTGAGCGTAGCCCGAAGGGCTTTTTACACCTCCGCAGGCTCCCCGTCTTCGGAACCCTGCGCTCCAGCCAACATGCA
>JAEYWT010000046.1 GCA_023428865.1 Bacteroidota bacterium
TCGCGCGGGCATTCGATGAGTTTTACTTGCGCTTTTTCCATTGCACGTACGCTTCGTTGATCCGCTTCAACAACGCTGGACCCTCATAGACCAATCCGGAATAGACCTGAACAAGGTCCGCACCAGCATCCAGTTTATCCAAGGCTGCTTCAGCACTGTCGATGCCACCCACGCCGATGATCACCACTGGCTTGGGCAGTCGCTCACGCAGGTATTTCACCACCTCGGTGCTGCGGTCGCGCACGGGAGCACCGCTCAGGCCACCGGCACCGATCGTATCCAGTTCGTTCTTGGTGGTGATCAGACCATCACGAGCGATGGTCGTGTTCGTGGCGATGACGCCAGCGATCCCGCTCTCCTGCACCACGGAAACGATGTCGTCCAGTTGTTCGTTGGACAGGTCGGGTGCGATCTTCAGCAGGATCGGGCGATGCACGGCCTTCGCCGCATCACGCCGCTTCAATTCGTTCAGGATCTCCAACAGCGGCCCTTTCTCCTGTAAAGCGCGCAGGCCGGGTGTATTTGGGCTGCTCACATTGACCACGAAGTAGTCCACCACCGCATGCAAGGCTTCGAAGCAGATCACATAGTCGTCGATCGCTCGTTCGTTGGGTGTCGCCTTGTTCTTGCCGATGTTGCCGCCTACGATGATCCCCGGCTTGCGACGTTTCAAGCGCTCTACTGCCGCGGCAACACCACCATTGTTGAATCCCATCCGATTGATCAACGCGCGGTCGGGCTTCAATCGGAATAGGCGCGGCTTGTCGTTACCCGGCTGAGGAAGCGGTGTCAACGTACCGACTTCGATGAAGCCGAAGCCTATGCGAGCGAGCGCGTTCACATGGGCAGCATCCTTGTCCATACCGGCGGCGAGGCCAACTGGTCCTGGGAACTTCAGCCCCATGACCTCTACGGCAGCATCCGCGGGCGGCAGCGATCCACCGCTCAAGGCAGCTGCGCCGGGCCATTCCAACAACGAGAACGTGATGTGGTGTGCCGTTTCCGGTGAAAGCTGGAAGAGCAGCGGGCGTAGCAGTCCGTACATGCGCCGCAAAACTACGGCAGCCATTGACAGCAGCTCAGAGGAGCGTCCACCGCACACCCAAGTAGCCGCGCACACCTTGCATGGAAGCATAGATGTAAGTGGTATCGAAGGTGTATCCGTGGGGGTTGTTGGTGGAGTCATCGGCGTTTCGATCGAAGGGATCGAAGGGCCTCATCAACGGATCACGTGGCCTGAAGTCGAGCAGGTTCTTCACGCCGGCATAGCATTCCCAACGCTCGTTCACCACTTTCTTCAGTTGTATGTTCACCAAGGAGTAGGTCGGTGAGCGACTGGGCCGGAAGTCGTTCGGCAAGGTGGGAAGCCGCATGGGGCCGTAGGTCTGACCAGTTAGATCGATGGACCAACGCTTTGGCCATGCGTAACTGGCCGTGTAGGTAGCAGACCATTTCGGTGCGAAGAACTGATCGGTGCGAATGCCTTCGCTTTCGGTATACACCTCCATCACAGTAGCTCCGCCCATCAAGCGCAGCCGCTCTCCGATCCGCGACTCCAGGTTGATGCTCGCTCCTCGAGAAACGGCTTCACCAGCGAGGTTGCGATACAGGATAAGTTCGTTGTCCGTTGTGTAGTCGGGCAGAATGCGGTTGCTGAAGTGCGTGTAGAACAAGGAACCATCGATACTGAAGTAGGCTCTCTGGCCCGGCCATTTGCGCACCACGTTCAGCGTTGCATTCACGGAACGTTCGGGCATCAGGTCTTCCTCGATCACCACCGTTCGCGAACCGGTAAGTGCAGCGTGCTCCTCGGTGAAGAGATTCACCACGCGGAAACCGGTACCGAAGTTGGCGCGCACCGCCCACCGTCCGTTGGGCGACCATTTGTACGCCAGTCGCGGGCTGTGTACGAAGCCGTGGTCCTTATCGTGATCGAGCCGGTAGCCCGCCAGCAGCTTGTGGACTTCGGTGATGCTCCATTCATCTTGGAGGAAATAGCCCGGCAAGGGCCTACGTTCCGGGGCGTTGTGCAACACACCACCAACATCATCCGCCGTAGCGATCGTATTATCATCATAACGTGTGTAGCGATAGGCCAGTCCGCTGAGCACATCATGCCGTGCACCGAACCGTTTGGTCCAGTACAACTGACCGAAGAGCACCTGTTGATCGGCATCGTAGGGCATGGTCCCATACCATGAACGTTGCTGGTGCCCATTCGCGCTCATTTGCAGCATCACATTCCCCGGGACCGGTTGCTGGTACTGGCCGATCAACTCCCTGCGTCGTGTTCCGATGCTTTCCCCATAGATGGAATCACCTCCAGCGAAGGCGGGTGTCCAGTTCATCTGCCCGCCCCAGCGGTCTTCGTGTACATAACGCGCGGCCACGCTCGCCACCTTGCGCTGCGGACGTTGGATAGCGATCTTGTTGAAGATGGATACGCGTTTCTGGAGTGTGAGATCGGTGAAGCCATCGCCATTGCCATCGCGTGGGTCGTCGTAGTGGTACACGTTCACACCAAGTAGGTCGTTCACCCTACCGTGCTTGAAGCGAGTACCCACATCCAACGAATGTTCCCGCCAGCTCGTGGTCATCAGTTCCAATGAAACCTTTGGGGCCAGCGTGGGATCCTTGGTGATCACGTTGATGATGCCACCCATGGCCTCGCTGCCATACAGTGATGAACCGGGACCCTTCACCACCTCCACCCGTTCGATCAAACTGAGCGGAATGCCACTGAGGCCATACACCGTGCTCAGTCCGCTCACGATGGGCATGCCATCGATCAGTATCATCGTATACGGTCCTTCCATGCCGTTGATGTGGATATCGCCGGTGTTGCACACACCGCAGTTGATCTGCGGGCGAACGCCGTTCACCATGGCCACGGCATCGAACAGCGCCGGACTTGGGTCCTTACGGAAAAGCGCTGGTGTGATCACCTCCACAGGCACTGGGCTCTCGCTGCGCGAAATGGCCTTCATGGTACCTGTAACCACCACTTCGCCCAGTTCCTCCGCAGCACTTTCCAACTGCAGGTTTCCCAGATCACGCTGGCCCTGACCGATGCGTTGCACCGCCACCACTCGCGACCGCCAGCCTACGGCACGTACATCCAAACGCAGGTCCTCTTCGCAAGGAACATCCAGTCGGAAACGACCGTTGGCATCGGTTGCCACCCCGTTGGTCGTGCCTTCCAGCACAACATGGGCGAAGGGAATGGGGCCACTGGAACCAGAAAGCACGCCGGTCACCCGGCATTGGGCATGGGCGAACGTCACACAAAGAACAACCCATACCACCAGCCCGATCCGGAACATGCGGCGAAAGTAATCCATTTATTAGACACATCTAATTTTACGCCGTATATTCGCCTCATCATTCCATGCTGACCCGCAGCGAAGAAGACCACCTCAAAGCCGTGTACGCCCTACTACAGGATGGCGACAGCGCGCAGACCAAGGACATTGCCCAGCGCCTGCGCACCAAGGCCAGCAGTGTCACGGATATGCTGAAGAAGCTGGCCGAGAAGGGCCTGTTGAAGCACGTACCCTACTACGGTGTGAAGCTCACCACCAAGGGGCGCTCGCATGCCCTACAGTTGGTGCGGCGCCATCGCTTGTGGGAGACCTTCCTAGTGCAACGCCTCGGCTTCGGCTGGGATGAGGTACATGAAGTGGCTGAGCAGCTCGAACATGTGGGCGATGACAAACTCACGGACAAGCTGGATGATTACCTCGGCAATCCGGGCTTCGATCCGCACGGAGACCCCATTCCGGATAGCAAGGGGCGTATCCGTGCCCGGAAGACACAACGATTGAGCGCGTGCAACACCGGCGACCTCGTACGCATCGCCGCCGTGAGCGAGACCACCGATGGTCTGCTGCGCCTGTTGGATTCGAAGGGTCTGCGTATCGGGTCCGCGCTCACCGTGCAGGAAGTGCACGCCTTCGATGGCAGCATGGACATCAAGCCGAAGAACGGCGCGGCGTTCAGCCTGAGCAAGGAAGTAAGCCACCACCTGCAAGTAGAACCCGCCTGACCATGGAGCCTTTCTCCCAGATCGAACGCTACTTCGAGAGCATCGACCCGGTGCTCGCGGCCTTCCTGGCCACCACCTTCACTTGGTTGGTCACCGCAGCAGGTGCCAGCCTGGTCTTTTTCTTCGGCAACGCTTCGCGGAAGTGGCTCGATGGTATGCTGGGCTTCACCGGTGGTGTCATGGTGGCTGCCAGTTTCTGGAGCCTGCTCACACCCAGCATCGAGATGAGCGAGCGCATGGGCAACATCCCGTGGTTGGCACCGGCCATCGGGTTCGCAGCCGGTGCAGTGTTCCTCTTCGCCCTGGACAAGGTGCTACCGCACCTGCACATCAATTTCGACCCGGCGCAGTCCGAAGGACCCAGCACCAAGTGGCACAAGACCACATTGCTCGTGCTGGCCATCACCTTGCACAACATCCCCGAAGGGCTTGCGGTGGGCGTGCTCTTCGGTGGTGTGGCGGCTGGCATGCCCGAAGCCAGCATCGGTGGTGCCTTGGCGCTGGCCATCGGCATCGGTCTGCAGAACTTCCCTGAAGGTTTCGCCGTGAGCATGCCCTTACGACGCCAGGGCCTCTGCAAGTTCAGAAGCTTCTGGTATGGCCAGCTCAGTGCCATCGTGGAACCAGTGGCTGGTGTGATCGGTGCCGTTGCCGTGATCCACATGCAGAGTTTCCTTCCCTATGCGTTGGCCTTCGCCGCCGGCGCCATGATCTATGTGGTGGTGGAGGAAGTGATCCCCGAAACCCAGCAGGACAAGTACACGGACATCGCTACGTTGGGCTTCATCGGCGGCTTCATCGTGATGATGATCCTGGATGTGGCGCTGGGGTGAGTTAGCTTCGCGCTCCCATGTCAGCCACCATCGAGGTAAAGAACCGCAAGGCCGGATTCGAGTACCACCTGCTCGATACGTACGAATGCGGCATGGTGCTGATGGGTTCGGAGATCAAGAGCATCCGCAACAACGGCGCCATCATCGGCGAAGCGTTCTGCCAGTTCGTTGGCGAAGACCTGGTGGTGCGCGGCATGCAGATAAATCCGTGGGGAAGCAACCCGCATTACGTACACGAGCCCAAGCGCGACCGAAAACTCTTGCTGCACCACAAGGAGCTGGACAAGCTGCGGAAGAAGTTGCGCGATACGGGCATGACCATCGTGCCCGTAAGGCTGTACATCGGCACGAACGGATACGCCAAGTTGGAGATCGCGCTGGCCAAGGGCAAGAAGACCTTCGATAAGCGCGAAAGCCTGAAGGCGAAGGACGTGCAGCGGGACATGGATCGTATGGGCTGAAGCATGGAGTGGCGCCGCCATATCGCGCGTTGTGGTAAGGGCTGGTTCCCCGGTGAGCCTTGGGTCAAGCGGACCTTTCTACTGCTCTTCGCCTTGGCAGCCGTGCTTCGCTTCTGGAACCTGCCGGGGTTGCCCTTCACCCACGATGAACTGAGCGCGCTGATGCGCATCTACCCCACCCTGGGCGAGACCATCCAACGCGGCGTGATCGAATTGGACACCCACCCACCCGGCGTACAGGTGTTAGAGTGGGCGTGGACCAAGGTCTTCGGCACATCGGAAACAGCGGTGAAGTTTCCTTTCATCCTGTTGGCGCTGTTGGCCCTTTTCCACCTGTTTCGTTTCTCACTGGCATGGACTTCTGCGGGTACAGCCTTGATCAGCACGGCGCTGCTGGCCACACTGCAATACACGGTGCTCTTCGCGCAGATCGCGCGGCCATATGCCGTGGGCTTCTTCACCATCGCCTTGCTGGCCGACAGCATCACGCGCTACCTCGCCTTCGACCGCAGAAAAGACCTGGTCTGGATCGGAATGGCGGCGGTCCTTAGCGCATATACCCACCATTTCTCCTTGTTATTGGCGGGCATCATGGTGGTCTCGGTTTTCCCCTTGTTGGCACGCGAACAGCGCAAACCCTACCTGCTGCTCTGTCTATCGGCTGCACTTCTTTACACGCCCAACCTGGCCATCTTCGCGAAACAATTCGCCCTTGGTGGTCTTGGGAATTGGTTACCACCGCCTGATGTAGCGTGGCTTCCGGAATACCTGCGCTGGATCCTGCATTTCTCTCCTGTGCTGTACGTGGTCGTTGGCGTTGGTTTCCTCGTCGGCCTGGCTTTTGCGCTGAAGTATCGTCACACTCCAACCCCTGCCCTATGGTTGCTTCCACTGTGGGGCCTTTCACCTTTGGCCATTGGTTTCGGCTACAGCGTTTGGCGCTCTCCTGTTCTGCAATACAGCCTGGTCTTGTTCAGCTTCCCCTTCGTGATAATCTGGCTGTTCCTAGGGTTCCGCAGCACGCCAAAGTGGCTCATCCTGTCCACCACCGGGGCCTTCGCTCTTGTAGCCAGTGCAACCTTGATCGCCGATCGTAAGCACCCGGTGATCTTCTCCGATTCGCCCTACGCCGCCATGGTAAGGGTGGCCCAGAACGAGATCCTACGCGCCAGCCCGGAACGTACGCTGGTGATCTTCGATGCACCGCGACCCCAGGTCGAATTCCATGTGCTCCGTCATGGTCTTGACCGGGTTACACCGATCAACTGGGCCCGCCAGCAAGAACCGAGCGAACTGCTTCAACGCCTCAGCGATCCCCAGTGGACACGCGTTGTACTAGGCACCACGAATGGCTCCCTCGAAGAACGTGTGGCCCAGGTGCGTTCGCAGTTCCCGTACCTCGTACACCAAGAAGATCACGTGGAAGGCCAAGTACATGTGTTCTCACGATCACCAGGAGCAACGGACCTGACCGATCGTGTGCGACTGATGACGGTTTCCCCCTCCCACCGCGCAGGCCATGTGGACATTGCCCCGCATTTGAACATGTGGCATGACGGCCATTCACGCACCTCGGCATGGGACATGCACGGTCACGATTACGGTATCAAAGCCAGCTTCACCTTGGAAGAAGGCAGCTACCACCCCGATGACCTGTTCGAGGCAGAGCTGATCGCGTCTCACAACCCGGAGAACCCCGACGTCACCTTGGTGTTCGAGCTACGGAATGGATCAGACAGCATCTTGATCTACCGCTCCGAGCGGGTGCTGAACATGGGCAATGGATCCTTGGCCTTCTCCGCCTTCTCTCCATCGTGGGTTCGTAAGCCAGTTGATGGTCCGCTGCACATTTCCATGTACGTCCACAACCCATCAAAGAAGGCTGTTCGTGTCCATGCCCTCCACCTCTACCATCGTGCGCATAACCCCGTGCGCAACGCCCTGCTGAAGCCGGTGCTCGACTTGGGCCGGTTCCCCGACAAATGAGAAAGGCCACCTAGAGGCGGCCTTTCCAGGACTAAGCGGTGATCACAGTTTGAAACTGAGACCGATCCCCAAGGTTTGTTTGAACTGCGTTGCCGGACCGGTGTATCCGAAGCCTTCGGCGTTGGTCTTGGGCAAGTTGGTATCGTGGTCGTAGATCAATACGGTGTTCAAGGTGGCAGCGAACCACTCGTTCACTTTGAAGGTCCACAGTGTTTCCCAGGTCACATCAATGTTCTGTGGATCGCGGAGGTAGTTGCTGAATAGATCACCGCGGGTAAGGAAGGTGATGTTCTTGGCCAACTCGCGCTTGTACTGCAAGCGGAGGTATCCACCCAGTTCCAACTCCGAGGTATTGCCATTCAAAACGCCGTACACACGTTCATCGGGTCCCAAGCCCTCGAACAACTTATCGTCGTTCACCACCACCATACGGGCCGTGGCTGGTGAGAAGAAGACCGTGAAGTTGTCATTGGGGCGATAATCCAGACCTACACCGAGTAGTGCGTAACCAGGTGCCATGAAATTGGAGATGCGGTTACCATCGGCGTTGAAACCTTCTGTGAACTGCGTACGGAACTGGAACACACCAGCCAGGTACAAGCTCTTCTTCAGTTCGTAGCCGTACTTGCTGTTCAGTTCAATACGGTCGTCGGTCTTCTGCGGCTCTGTGTTGTTGTGGATGTGCTGTCCACCGAAGG
>JAEYWT010000073.1 GCA_023428865.1 Bacteroidota bacterium
GGGGCTCCTCTGCGTGGAAGGATGGCAGCATCCCCTTCAACCCGCATTGGCGTGAGCTCACCCAACCGGGTAGCACCAGCAGCGGCGTGATCCCCGGCGTAACCATCAAAGGCAGCGCACAAACCCACTAAGCCATGCGTAATCAATTATGCGCGCTCGGCCTCCTAGTTGCGAGCTGGATGAGCGCACAGAACATCACGGGTTATGAGTACTGGTTCAATACTGCAGACCAGGACGGCCAGCGCTTCTTCGAGGCGACAGGCGGCACACAGGTGGTGGGGCTTATGGGCCTGAACATTCCACTCGGTGCTGTGCCTTTGGGGCACCATGTGGCACACTACCGGCTGAAGGACAGCAACGGCCGATGGAGCAGCGTATTAAGCAAGCCTGTCACGCGCCTTGTCGGGAGTCCATACGAAATCACCGGGGGTGAGTACTGGTTCGATGAGAGCACGACGCGCCACCCCTTCAGCCTAGGGCCGGGCCAGTCCGTGAGCGCGACTATCGATCCCGGGGTGACCGGTTTGGCACAGGGACCGCACATGGCGCATTACCGCCTGCGCGACAACCATGGTTTCTGGAGCAGTGTGCTGAGCAAACCGTTCACTGTGCTCCCCGCCGGCCCACATCAACTCGTGTTACTGCGCTATTGGAGCGACCCCGCCACCACGGACCCTTCGGACATGACCGTGGTCCCCATCACGCCCGCCGTGCAATACCTGGACATCATCGATGATGTGCTGTTCTGCAACTGGAGCACCACCGGGCAAACGAACGTGTACTTCCAGTTGAAGGACAACCATGCACAGTGGAGTTCGGTGTTGACACGCAATTACATGGTGGATGGTTCAACGGCCGCTCCCGGACAACCTACGGCCATGAATTGGAACCCCGCGCCGGCTTTCGGCTCCTCACAGACGTATTCGGTAATCCCCGTTCCGGGGGCTGCCGGATACACCTGGACCCTGCCGAATGGATGGACGGGCAGTTCCAACACCAATAGCATCAACGTGCAAGTCGGGAACAGCAATGATGCATGGCAATTATGCGTGCAGGCATACAACGGTTGCGGTGAGAGCGAAGAACGCTGCATGGACATCTCCACGATCATGGTACAGCACAGCGGCACCAACAGCATCACGCTCTTCCCCAACCCCACCAGCGGCCAATTCACCCTTGCCGCCGAGACATCCATCACACGTGTACTGATCCATAACAGCACCGGCCTATTGGTACGCGAGCTGGGCAACATCGGCGCAGACCGCGTCGCATTGGACCTCACTGGCGAAGCTGGTGGCCTTTACACCGTGCGTGTTTTCCGAGGCGAACAGCACAGCGACGTGCGGGTTGTGGTGCAGCATTGACCAAAGCGAACATGACCGAGGCTACGGGCATTCAGCATGCGGCAATGTGCTCGTGTGTTGAATACCCGTACCGATCCAAAAACCAAACGAGTACTATGAGTATCTGGAACCAACTGCCCGCACTGCCCCTTGTGGCACTCGTGGCCTGCAGCTCAACGAACACGCCTGAGGGAGCTGGAGCTGCGCTAGCGGAGAAGAAATGCGCTTGTTACGAGATAGAGAAGGATGCCGCACTAGCAAGGAGTGTCGCCACGCTGGATGCTATGAAACAGAACCCCACTCTCACTTCTTATGAAGCCTGGATGTCGTATCGCGACAAGGACGCTTGGGACGAGCGGGAACGGCAGTGCGATGAAGAGGGCGAGAAGTTGATGGAGGAAGTCCAGTTGAAATACCCGCGAGAAGAGGACCGGCAGACCATCAAGAACGCAGCATCGGACCACTTCAAGATCTGCGAACGCGAGGTGAAGGACAAGCTCAAGGACAAGGAGAAGGCGCTTCAAGAGGAGATCCAGGAACTCGATGCTGCCAGGTCCGGTGGTTCCAGATGAGAATGGAGGTCCGCCCCGAGCACTGCGGAATCCCCGCCACCTGCGGACATCCATATGGACTTCCGTGGCGATGGGATCACATTGCCGCGGGTGAATTGATGAGGATGGTATAGCGGCTGGTCATACTTCACCCCACACCGACATGTACAACAAGGATCATCTGGACGGCTACCATGGACGACCCCGCTCCGTGTTCACCAACAACAGCGAATACGAGCGCGGTCAACACGCAAGCCCTTCGGGAGCGATCGGTGGTGGATCGTTCGGTGCCATGTTCTTGGCGCTCATACTGGCAGCGGCGGTATTCGTGCTGTCCTACATGTTGTACTTCGGGCTGATAGCATTAGTGGGTGGGCTGTTGCTGATGCTGGCGATGCGCTTATGGAAAGCCAACGACATCGCGTTCGGCGAAGCGTTCCGCGCGTCGTTCTCCGCCTTAGCGGCGTTCTGCGGTTGTGTGCTAGTGATGCCCACCATCGCCACCGTAGTACACACCATGGCAGTACTACCCGCCATTGGCCGCCACTTCTGAAGCGTTCCTCAACTTCCGCGATCATCCATCCTATGAAAAAGTACATCCTCCTGCTGGCGATCCACATCACATCATGCGCTCCCCAAGGTGATCCGACTCCGGTTTCAAAGGTCGAGGTCCGTTTCGCGGCCGATGTGGAGGGCCGCACCATCCACCTCTTCGTTCGTGAAGATACCGCTCATGGCGGCACTCCAGTACGCTACCTTAAGCTTGATGATCCCCAAGAGAAGGACATATTGCACGGCTACGAGCAGGTCTCGGATCCTGATTCCATGGTGGCCGTGTTCCAGTCAGGTACCCCGGATGAAGCCAGGATCAAGATCGCTGGAATACGAGGGGATGCGGGTACGTGGAGGCTCGATTACACACGCGGCGATAGCGGCGTTCCGCTGATCCTGACGCTGAAAGAGGACCCCACGGCGCTGGTGTTCGAACAGCAGGAGTATCGAGGGAGCACGGATATACGCACGTATCGCATCACCGATCGGGCCACGGGCAGACCGCATCCGCTGGACAGTGTACTCCAGGACATGATCTGCCATGGGAAGACCTATGCTGAACGTGCCGGCACGGCACAGGACGATGCCACCGGCAGCGAGAACTACGGTGTCTCTATTGAATACCAAGCCGACGACCGCATCGTGCTGGAGGTCCACTTCAGCTATTACGAGGAAGGTATGGCGCACCCCCAAGGAGGATCGCGTTTCATGAACTACGACCTGGTAGACAACCGGGAGTTGAAGCTTGCGGATGTGATCTCGGCCCGCAACCAGGCCAAGCTGAAGGCCCTCGCGAAGAAGTTGTTCTACGCCACCTACACCGACCGCAGCATGCGCAGCAGCAACTTCAAGCTCACGGACAATGTTGCCTTTCGGCGAAGCGGCATCGAGTTCAAATACCGCGCCTACGAGATGGGACCTTACGTGATGGGCGAAATGGGCATGACCATTCCCTACACAGAGATCATGGACCTGATGGATACGAGCAGCAACCTGTACAAGGCATTGACCTCAGCAAAATGATACCCGCTTTACGGCACATCCCGAAGCCGCTTCGATCAGAACCGTGAAATAAATACGGCCACAGCTTGCCGGATCGGGATCAATTCCCATATTTAAAACCTTGAAACGCGCGTAGCATTTGGATCTCTCCTCACCTTTGCACCGTTCCTCAAGCATGATCCCGCGTGTGGCGCTCCTGTTCGCCTTCGGGTTGGCCGCCGCTTGCTTCTTGCTGTCCTTTTTCGAGGTGCGGTTGAATGACACACCTATGGCAAGCGCCACAGGCATCGACCTGGTGATGGGGAATATTCCGGATCCGAAGGGCCTTCCCGGCTTATCACATGATCCGGCAGGAACCGCAGCGCGGAGCGCTGATGATACCGCCGATCACCACGGCGGAGGGAATGCTGCTGAACAGGCACGACGCTTCCTGCAACAACAGGCGCAACGCACACCCACGCCTGCATCCCCGGTCACCGCGCCCCGCACGGAACCCAATGCCTTGGCCATCGTGGCCCTGATCTGCGCGTTCACTGGCATGGTCATTTTCTTCGTACGCATGAAGGCGGAAGGGATCGTTTCCGCCGCGCTAGCCGCCGCAGGTGTCGGAGCCTTGCTCGCTTTGCGCAGCACGGTGGCGCAGCTCCTAAAGGGCCTGCCCGATACAGCGGACCTAGGCATCAGGTTGGAAGTGGCCCCCGGCCCAGGCTTCTGGGGTGCGGTGGTGTTGTTCGGCTTTGCACTCGTAGTGGGCATCGTGCATGCGTTGCCTGCTCGTTCACGCGCGCGCACAGTACCTCGGCCCGCCACCAGCACACCTCCCGTGCAGGTGGTACCGCCGCCTGTGACCCCAGTGATGAACACGCCGCGCGACGCGGAGGCGAAGGATCGCACACCAGAGAGCCGTTCAGCCGCGCCACCGACCGAGGCTGCCGCGATGGAAGTGTCGGAACAATCCAGCCCTACACCTGTGGAGCCACATGCCGCAGCAGCGAACTTGAACCGGCCCCGTGCGGTACCTGATACGCCCGCGCCCGTACCCCAAGAGGAGCGCCCGGCTGCCATACCCGCAGCGGTGGAGCCGAACCCACACATACCGACCGGAGAGCCTCCCGTGGCCGGGGAAGAGCCATTGGCCACCGCTTCACCGCCTAAAGAACCACCAGCACCACCTCCGGATCCGACACATCCTCCTCCGGACAGCACACGAACCGTTCAACCACCCACCTCACCAGAACCACCCAAGCCAGCGATCATGGAACAGCACAACCAACCCCAGAACCCACCGCCGCAGTTCAACGCCAACGTACTCACCGGCTTCGCCACACCGTACATCAACTTGATCGACAGCGGCGCACTGTACCGCAAGCCGTTCAAGATCCTGTACACCGTGTTCGCAGTGCTTAATCTGCTAGGTATACTTGGTGTACTGGGCTTCATGTTCAAAGGAGGCGTGGGGCCGATCGTCACGGGCCTCTTCATGATCTTCGCACTTTGGATCGGCTTCCAGATCTGGTGGAACCGTCGGGAAAAGGTGAATGCCTTTGTGAATCCCGGATCGGAATTCGTGGCGTTGCCCGTGTTCTCGCATTTGATCCAGACCAATGGTGAGTGGGCAGGAACGTTCGTGGCCATTGCCGGTGTAGGCGCTTCCTTGGGTGGACTTATCGCTAGTTCGGGTTCGTCGCGTTACGGCGGGTACGGCATGGACCCGATGTCCATGTTGGGAGAAATGGGCGCGGCAGGCATTATCGTAGCACCCATCCTTGGCTTCCTCATCCTGATCATCACACGAGCCATCGCCGAACAGATCCGCGCTCTCGCACGGGTGGCGGACAACACGCGCAGTATCGACCACAACACGAAGCGAGGCTGAGCACAACAACGTTGCGACCCACACCAGTGAAGTCCGGCGACCACCGCACGTGGTCGTCGGACTTTTTCGTTCCACGTGAATGCGTGACGGTAGCGGACCCGATCGGTCGCCATCACCTTCGTGCGGACCTTCGCGTGTTCCGTACAGTGCTTATCACATACCACCTTCCCGGTGGTTCATACCGCATTCACATCCCCGTAATCATGGCGTCGACTGGCATGGTTGTTTCGTATCGTCAAGTCCAGAACAACCCACCATGCGCACCCTGTTCACCGCCCTCCTGATCGCCACCACTACGATCACCCTCGCACAAGGACCCACGTTCATCAATGAGGAGACCCTTGCCTTACGGATCGTCCAGGCCATTACACAGGACCTAGGCCAAGGGTCCGGCGGCCTCTGGCGGATCCAATGTCGCGTTGTTCAACACAACAGCTCGGCATCCGGCACGGGAAGTAGTTTGGTCATGTACACGGCTCCACGTGTGTACCTCGGCGTTGAGATGGAACTGATACAGCCCTCCACCGGGGACATCGTAGCCGTCCATCAACTGAATGCACAAGGTCGCACCAGCCTGGAGGAAGCGGTCGATCATATCGTGGACCGCGCAACCCTCTACATCCGAACGATCGAGGCACCGAGCCTAGTTCCGGAATTGGTGCGTGGTAACTAAGGTGCCACTAAGGGAAAGCCAGCCGGAAAGCGGAGGTGCCCTATCTTTCCCTACGGCTTACCCCATCCCATGCCCCAAACGAGCACCGCCCAACGCCAGCACTACAACGCCGCACGGTTCCGCTCCTACACCTGGGACCAACTGAAGCTAGCGGCCATGGACCTCGATGCAGGTCGCGCTGCACCTGAAGAGGTGAAGGCACTGCTGGATGAACTGATGCGTATCGAACTGTACTGGGCCTTTCCGGGGCGCGATACGGTGCGTCGGCTACAGGAGCTCTTGCGCGGCAAAGAATACCACGGTTTACAACTCGCAGTGAACCATGTGGTGCGCACGTTGAGCAGTGGCGCCTTCCGCAGCGACCCGGCCGTCCTTGCCGATCCGTTGGCCGGACGTAACGAACTGCTGGCCGAGGAAGAGGATGCCCCGCGCCCCAACTACTTCGAGGTGCTCTTCGTGGATGACCTGGATGAAGTAGAAGAGACAGCACTGAAGGCCAAATTGCAGAAGTGTCGCGACCGCAACGAAGCCTTCATCTACGACGCTGTGGTCGTGAGGACCTTGCAGGATGCGTTGATCGCACTACTCTTCAACCATAACATACAAGCTGTGGTGGTGCGCTTTGCCGTGCCGTTCGCAGGTACGAACCACAAGGGAACGCTCAAGGACTTCACACGCGCCATCGATGCGTTGAAACTCGAGGATGTAGACAGGGCGCACATGAGCACCTACCTAGGCCGCCTGTGCCGCTGGTTCCGCCCGGAGGTGGACCGCTACTACACCACGGACACACCGGTGGACCAGCTCGATGAACTAACGCTGGCCACCTTCCGCCGCGTCTTCTACCGCACCGAAGACCTCACCGATCTGCACCTCACCATCCTGCGCGGCATCCAGGACAAGTACCAGACGCCCTTCTTCACGGCGCTGAAGGAATACAGCCGGAGGCCCATGGGCGTGTTCCATGCCATGCCCATCAGCCGTGGCAACAGTGTTTTCCGCAGCCGATGGATACAGGATTTCGGCGAGTTCTACGGACGCAACCTTTTCCTGGCCGAGACCAGTGCCACCACCGGCGGGTTGGATTCACTATTGCAACCTACCGGTCCGCTGAAACAAGCACAGCGATTGGCTTCGCGTGCCTTCGGTAGCAGACATACCTTCTTCGCAACGAACGGCACCAGCACCACGAACAAGATCGTGGTGCAGGCATTGGTGGAACCGGGCGACATCGTCCTGATCGACCGCGATTGCCACAAGAGCCACCACTACGGCATGGTGCTGAGCGGTGCATACCCCGTATACCTGCACAGTTATCCGCTGCCGAAATACAGCATGTACGGTGCGGTACCACTTGGCCACATCAAGGAGCAACTGCATCTACTGAAGCGCGGTGGAAGGTTGGACAAGGTGAAGATGCTCTTGTTGACCAATTGCACCTTCGATGGTGTGGTGTACAACGTGGAGCGCGTGATGGAAGAAGTGCTCGCCATCAAGCCCGACATCGTCTTCTTGTGGGATGAAGCCTGGTGGGCCTTCGGCCGTTTCAACTACCTGTTGCGTCAGCGCACGGCGATGCACGTAGCGCAGAAGCTGGCACGTAAATACCGCACCCCCGAGTACCGTGCTGAGTACACCAAGCATATCAACGGACTGAAGCCGGGTGAAGCACCACGCCTACCCGATCCGGACAAGGTGCGCATACGGGTCTATGCAACGCAAAGCACGCACAAGACGCTCACGAGCATGCGGCAGGGAAGCATGGTACACCTCTGGGACGAGGACTTCGAGCGCAAGACCGAAGCCAGCTTCCATGAGGCGTACATGACGCATACCAGCACAAGCGCGAACTACCAGATCCTGGCCAGCATGGATGTGGGCCGTCGACAAGTGGAGTTCGAAGGCTTCGAGCTGGTGGAGAAGGCGATCGAACTGGGCTTGTTGCTGCGCCGCACCATTCGGGAGAACGTGCGTTTGCAGAAGTGGTTCGACATCATCACCATCAGCGACCTCATCCCTGCAGAGCATCGGCAAAGCGGCTTGGATAGCTACTACCGTCGTGATCACGGTTGGAACGAGATCGAGAAGGCGTGGGCCGAGGATGAATTCGCTGTGGACCCCACGAAGATCAACCTGTACACGGGGAAGACGGGCATTGACGGCGACACCTTCAAAAACCTGTATCTGATGGACAAACACCAGATCCAGATCAACAAGACCAGTCGCAACTCGGTGCTGTTCATGACCAACATCGGCACCACGCGTGGATCCCTGGCCTACCTCACGAAAGTGCTATTGCAGATCGCAGCAGAATTGGAAGAACGCAACGCGGGGTTCGAACAAGTGGACCGGATAGCGCACCTGGGTGTGCTGCGCGAAATGAAGCAGGAGAAAGTGCCCCTGCCGGACTTCACCAAGTTCCACCGCAGCTTCCAAGGTCAACCTGGCGTGCCTGGAGGCGATCTACGCGCTGCGTATTTCCTTGCCTACGACGAGCGCCGTTGCAGGCATATATCCCTTGGTGCCGCGCTGACAGAGTTGCAACAGGGCCGCGAACTGGTCTCCGCCAGTTTCGTGATCCCCTATCCACCGGGCTTTCCGGTGCTGGTACCGGGCCAGGTGATCAACCACGAGATCATCGACTTCCTCCTGGCGTTGGATGTGAAGGAGATACACGGTTACCGACCCGAGTTGGGGCTGCGCATCTTCAGCGACGCGGCTTTGGGCAGACAGCGTACGGTTACCGCGCTGGGTGGTATGCCTATGCTACGCGCGCTGGAACCACCCGTGCATTCGTCCCGACCGAAGGTGAAGAAGGCTGCCGCGAAGAAGTCTGCTCCGACCAAGCCCCGTGCAACCGCAGCGAAAGAGGCACGAGCAGTGAAGCCCTCGAAAAGGAAGAAGGGCAAACCGTAAGAACAAATTCGCGCGAGTGATCGGGACAGGCGTGTGAAAGGAACTGCCCTGATATCCTGTTCCATAGTGTGCACCGATACAAGCCAAGGGTGCGGACAAGTACAAGCCCATGGCATGAACGGCAAAAGCCCCATCGCACCAGATGATGCCGGACCCAGTGCCTCGGACATGTCGATCCCGCTCAGTTGATCGAAGGTGCATGGAGCCTATCCGGACCATCGCTATACGAAAAAACCAGGAACCATCTCCCCCGTATTAATACGGGTGTACTACCCGTGAAAAGTACGGGGATCGCCAAGCAGGTGATGCCTGTAGGTTTGGCCAACACACCAACGCCATGACCACCACCCCCAAAAAAAGCTACAAGACCCTGCGTCACACCCTCATTGCGGTATCGCTCTGTGCGGCTTTGAGCTTGGCATTCGCCGAACGAGCAGATACGTTCGAGTCCGTGGTGCAGGCCAATGAGTTGAACTGCCT
>JAEYWT010000088.1 GCA_023428865.1 Bacteroidota bacterium
ATTCAAAGGTTCCGCAACGGTGAAGTACCCGCGCACCGGGTGTTCGATGCGGACCTGCTCGCCAGGCACCTCGCCCATAACGACCTCATCGGTGGGTTCCGCAGCGTGGATTGGAGCGACGTGAAGTTCTACTTCAACCCTAGCACTGGCTTGGTGGAACCGGTGGCCTACGAGAGTTTCAGCGGTTATCCCACCACCGACCTCATCGGGGATCGCCGTGGTACCAAGCCCTTCTCGGTGAACGACGACCTGCACGTACAATGGATGAAGGATGATGTGATCTTCGAGCGATACTTGCATCACTTGCGTCGCTTCTCCGAACCAAGCTATCTCGACAGTACGTTCACCGCGCTGGGTCCGGCGTTGGAACAAGCCAGCGCCATCGTGTACAAGGAGTTCCCGTGGAAGGAATTGAACAAGGAGTTGTACTACCAGAACCAATTGGTGATCGAGCGCTGGCTAGAGAAGCATCGGGACATACGGTGAGCAACGCGTTTGTCCATTACGAAAGAACCCCGGCAACATACCGGGGTTCTTTCGTTCTGATCGAACTGTGCTCAGAGCAACGTCGTCGGGCACACGTACTCCGTCACCTTCACGCCGGTCTTCTTGATGCCGCTGAAGCCGCTTTCCACATCCACGAGATCGTGCCAGCCACGGGCTTTCAGGATGCTCGCAGCGATCATGCTGCGGTAACCACCAGCGCAGTGCAATATGAAAGGTCGGTCTTTCGGGAACTCAGCCAGGTGATCGTTGATGCGGTTCAACGGTACATAGATCGCGCCTTCCACGTGTTCACTGTCGTACTCACTTTTCTTACGCACATCGAACACCGTCGGCTTGGTCGCGTAGCGCTGCGCGAAGGCTTCCGCACTGATGCGCGTCACGGTGTCCACTTCCTTGCCGGCGTTCTTCCACGCCTCGAAGCCACCGAGTAAATGACCGATCGTGTTATCGT
Organism: Bacteroidota bacterium; assembly: GCA_023428865.1. Lineage (GTDB taxonomy): Bacteria > Bacteroidota > Bacteroidia > Flavobacteriales_F > PHOS-HE28 > PHOS-HE28. The sequence continues at coordinate 959 of JAEYWT010000088.1, forward strand.
AGCCTACACGGCTCAGGCGGATGATGCTTTCTTCCTCTTTGCCGACCTCTGTCACCAGGAGGATCGCCTGCTTGATGTCCGTGATCATTTCACCCACCCACATGGCGAAGTTGCCATCCAGACCGATGTTGATGCTATTCGGAATGAAGCCTTGCGCGAACACCGAAGCAGGACGTGTATCCAACACGAGCGGACGTTCTTCGTTCGCCACGAGCTCGAACTCGGCAGGCGTGAGCGCGCGTTTGCCGCGGGCCAACACGGTATCCAGGCTTTCGTAGCCTTGTATGTTCATCAGCACGTTCTTCGGGAAGTAACCCGGGGGCGGTGTTAGTCCGGTGAGCAAGGCCTTCTTGAACTCCTCCTTGCTCAGCTTCGGATCGAGCGCATAGTTCGTGCGCTTCTGGTTGCCGAGCGTGTCTGTGGTCTCCTTGCTCATCATCTTGCCGCACGCGCTGCCTGCGCCGTGGTTCGGATATACGATCAGGTCGTCGCTCAGCGGCATGATCTTATAACGCAGTGAATCGTACAGATGGCCCGCGAGCTTGTCCTCGGTCAGGTCGGCGATCACGTGCTGCGCCAGATCAGGACGACCAACATCGCCGATGAAGAGCGTGTCTCCCGTGATGATGCCGTGCTCCTTACCCTCTTCATCGATCACCAGGTAGGTGGTGCTTTCCATGGTGTGGCCCGGTGTATGTATCACTTTCACCTTCGCCTTTCCCACCTTGAACACCTCACCGTCGGTGGCCACATGTGCTGCGAAGACGGGTTTGGCTGTTGGGCCATAAACGATTACTGCACCGGTCTTCTTGCTCAGGTCAAGGTGGCCGCTCACGAAGTCGGCATGAAAGTGTGTCTCGAAGACGAACTTGATCTTCGCCTTATCGGCTGTTGCACGGTCGATGTACGGTTTCACTTCGCGCAGCGGGTCGAAGAGGGCCGCTTCGCCATTGCTTTCCAAGTAATACGCCGCATGAGCGATGCAACCGGTGTAGATCTGTTTGATGGTCATGGTCGTTGGCGTGCAGAATGGTGAAGGCGATCGTACCTGCTGAGTTCCTAATGGCGCAAAATTCCGGTGGGCCTTCCGCCCTATTCGTGAGGGTCGTCAGCTTTCGGGCTCTTATGTAATGATCATCACACGCCGCAAGGCCGGTATCGAAAGGGATACGACGCAGCCGAAAGCAGCCCCTCGGTCGGTGACGATCATCACGGAGAACCCAGCACGATCGTATGAACTTTGTCCGTACAAAACCGAAGATGATGAAGACCAATATGGGCTCCGCTGATCGTGCCATCCGCGTGCTGATCGCCATCGCTGTGGCCATTCTCTATTTCACCGGTACCATCCAAGGCACCTTGGGCGTGGTGCTTCTTGTCCTTGCGGTGGTCTTCCTGCTCACCAGCGTTATGGGTTTTTGCCCGTTGTATACGCTGTTCGGCATGAACACCTGCAAGCGATGAAGAAGGGTGTGCTGTTGACCGTTCTCGGCGTGTCCGTGGGCGCAGCGGCCGGGTGGTTGTATTGGCACTTCTTTGGGTGTACCAACGGATGTGCCATCACCAGCAGTCCCGTGAACAGTAGCCTATATGGTGCTTTGCTCGGTGGTTTGTTCTTCAACTCGTTCAAACACAGCGAACGCACTTCGGGCTGATGACCCGTCCTTACCGATGGTACGACTGTTCACCAACTGGGGCGCCACGCGCTGGATACGCCTGCTGATCGCGGTCGCTTTCCTTATGGCTGGCATCTCCTCCTGCGATACGGTGGCCTACGCAGCGTCGTTCTTCTTCGCCCTGCAAGCGGTGCTCAATATCGGTTGCTGTACATCAGCTTGTAGCACCACACGCCAAGGTGGCACATCAGCGACGAATGGAACGGATATTGTCTACGAAGAGGTAAGATGACCATGGAAAAGCAGACGACCTTTCAAGAGCTGATCTCAGGGGATAGACCCGTGCTCGTGGATTTCTTCGCCGAGTGGTGTGGCCCATGCAAGATGATGCCACCCATCCTGAACGAGTTCAAGGGCATGATCGGTGATCGAGCCGCAGTGATCACGATCGATGTGGACAAGAACCCCGAAGCCGCCCAAGCTTACCAAGTGCGCGGTGTGCCTACGTTGATGATCTTCAAGAAGGGCAAAGCCGTATGGCGGCGATCGGGAGTGATGAGCGCCGCACAATTACAGGAGGCCGTTACGCCCTATCTGTGAGCCGGTCTACTACCAGGCCGTGGTGGGTTGTGACCGTTCTGGGCTCCGTTCGAGTCAAGCCTGGTCTTCACTCTACATGTAGCCGATGAGTCCCCAAGTCATCAGAGTGATGCATTCTGTTCCGTAGAGAACGGTTGATGGGAAGGTGTTCCAGCGAATTGCCGATCGCTCTGTTCTACAGACGTGCCCCGGCGTTCTGCACTTCCACATAACCACGCCCCAAGGTCACAAGCCCGCGAAGGCGGAGTTGTTGCAGCAAACGTGTGATCACCTCACGGGGTGAGCTTAGCTCGTCGGCGATCTGTTGATGGGTCAAGTGTAGCTTGTGCTCTCCGGTCGCCTGGGAACGTTTCACCAAGTAGTTCCACAATTGTTCATCCAATT
>JAEYWT010000101.1 GCA_023428865.1 Bacteroidota bacterium
GCTCCACGAAACGAGGGCGGTGGTGAGGTCCACGGTCTGCACGGCAACGTTGTAGGGGGCAGGACAGGCGCCACAGCCGTTCATGATCAGTTGCATGCTGTTGCCCGCATTGATCCGTCCGCCGGTCACGGTCTCTCCAACGAGGTTCTCCACCACATCCACACCTTCGAACAACATCTGGCGGATGTACATGGCACCTTGCGCGGGATCGCCCTTGACCAAGGTCATCAATCCAGCACAGGGCGCACTGTAGAGCAGGCCAACGACCCCCGCTGTTAGCGGACTTGCGAAGCTGGTGCCGCTTGTAGTGCCGTATGTGTTGTTGATGCGCGTAGTGTAGACGTCATCGCCCGGTGCGCCAACATCGATGGTGGTAAGGCCGTAGGCGGAGAAGGTCCGTTCATCATTGATGTCGGTAGCCGTTACACTGATCATGTAATCGCTCGGGCAGGCCGTGGGAAGGTCACCGACCACATCCACGTTCACGTTGTTATTGGCCGTGGCACCGCAGTTCAGTACGCCTTCAACCCCCAGCGAATCGTACATCGCACACCAGATGGGCGAATCGGCTGGCTGTCCACCATTGATACCCCAACTCGCGTTCGTTGCCACCACGAAAGCTCCGGAGGCACCGTTGGTCTCGTTGTACATACGGCGCATGGTGAGCGGGTAGCTGTGCGAAGCGAGCACACCGGCATCGTTGGCGCCGGAGTTGAACACGACCATCATCTTCACGGCCCAGTTCGCTCCCACCACGCCAAGCTCATTGTTGCCCGTAGCGCCGATCATACCGGCCACCTGGGTGCCATGCGACCCGCCGTATACATTGTCGTTATTGGCATTGGGGTTCCAGCCACGGAAGTCATCCACGTAACCATTGCCATCATCATCCGCGTTGTTGTTGGGTATCTCCTGATGGTTGTACCAGGCGTTGGCGATCAGGTCAGGATGGGGCAGGTCGCTGTTCTCGATGATGCATACCACGATGGTATCCCCATCGGCGGTGAGGCCGCCGGTGCTGATATCCCAGGCTCCTTCGCTGTTGATGTTCTGGTGATGCCATTGCTGGCCGTATTGCGTGTCATTGGGTACTTCGCGCAGTTCCAGGTGATGGTTGTTCTGTGCCAGGCGAACATCCTTGTGGGCACGAGCGGCACATAGCATATCCAATTGTCCAGCACGCGCAGGGTCGAAGCGGAGCAGCCAGGTGCGCATCGGTTTGCTCACTTCTTCTACCACGCGCATGCCGGTAGGCACGCCGTTCCAAGTGCTGAGTTCATCAGCCACTTTATAGGCCGAGGCACCGGGTTCCAGCATGATCAGTAGGTCGCCGTGGATGGCCACCGCTTGGGCTTGGAGCCGTGGCAGGGTGAGGAGAACGAAGAAAGCGAGGGATAGGAATGCACGCATAGGAAGGGGTGAAGCACCCAAAGGTAGTAGGGACGAGCCGGTTGATGGCCGGTTGAAGCGGCTACCCGGAGGGCAAGGCTTGGAAGGCTGAGGACTCAGTGCTTCAGCCAGATCATGCTGGACCGAGAGCCGCGCGAGTCAGAGAATACGAACCGGTAGCAGCCTGGGGCCAAGTAGCTTAGATCGAGTCCGCGCGCAAGGTCAGATAACGTGCAATGCACCACGGATCGGCCCTGTGCATCATGAATGGAAATGGGAACTTCGGTATCCGTGGATCTGGCGGGCACGCAGAACACTGCGCCGCTGCTCGGGTTGGGGAACAGCTGTGGCATGGGCTGGCCATTCGCTGTCCGGGATCCATCCTCCACCGATAGGGGCGCGAAACAATCAATAGGCTGGTACGCTGCCACCCAGACGATGTCGTCATCATGGTAGCACAGCAAACCACTGTAGTCCGATTCCATTCCGAACGCGATGGTTGGTGTGAATGGGTCGATATGCAAAGGACCGATCCGTTCGAAGATGGTGTCGTTCACCGGCCCGAACATGGCCGTGTAGTCCACAGTGACATAACGCAGCTGGATGGAGCCGAAGTCCCGAAGCCCGGTACCTGTGGCGGTCACATGCACATTGAAGTTAGGAGAGCCAGGGTCTTCATACGTCCAGGCATCTCCGGGCTGTGCGTCGAAATTGGCTAGGGTGTCCAGCTCGAAAGGCGTTGTGGACTTCACGTACCATAAGATGTCTTCGTCTGCAGCGGTATAGCCATGGTTCGTGTGATCAACGGTTTCGAAGATCACGAAACCAACGTTGCGATTCTCCATCCGATGGGCTTGCAGACCATTGATGGTGGTGTCTACGCCGCAAGTGGTCTCCCGGTGTACCTCCCTGCCAAAGCCCGCTGACCAAGAACGCCATGTTGCGTTAGAAGTACACCATTGTTGGGCGACCGATACTTGAGGTATCCCACTTATCAGCATGAGGAAGTAGAGGGGTCTCATGTTTTTTTCCAGGTGTTGATGAAGGTCTTTCCGCTCGTTCCTTTCCGCATCAAGGACCTCCGTAGGGTCGCCGACTCAGTACCCTACGGCCTCGAAGACGCACGAACCATCGTAGATCGATCATCGATAGAATACTCATTTCTAGGAGCAGCAAGGTCTACTTCGAGAGACCGCTGGTGAGGTCTTGTTGGTGGCTGGTGGTCGGCGAGCACCCTGCCTAGGTCTAAAATGCTCACATTGATATGTAGTGACTTAGCCGGTGTGCTATCAGTTGGTATCCAGAACTCTTCGCGCTTATACTTCGTGTGCCATTCTGTGCTGCTTTCGGTGCAGTTCTGTTCACGTGTAGTGCCGGTTTCGAGCTCATTGGCGCACTCGAAATGATGTTGCGCGATACTCTCGGCAGCGATATGAACGAACGCGGCATAGGAGAAGAATCGAAATGCAGTGAGTTTCATAGTGTAAGGATTACGAAAGACTAATATAATCGGCAGATCATCAGCCGCGACGAACCCCAACACTTCAACTCACCCCCGCACATACACCCGCTTCACCCGTTGCGCCACGCTGGTGAGTGCTTCGTACGGGATGGTGCCGAGGTCGTCGGCGTATTGCTGCAAGCTGGGTGCATTGCCGAACACGATGGCTTCGTCGCCTGCACGGCAAGGGACATGCGTTACATCCACCATGCACATATCCATACAGATGTTGCCCACGGTGCGCACTTCGTTCCCAAGGATGTGTATACGACCGATGCCGTTGCCCAACCGCCGCAAGAAACCATCGGCGTACCCGATCGGTAGGATGGCGATCCGTCGCGGGTGTGGTTCCATGGCACGTCGTCCGTAACCGATGCTGTCTCCGCTGGGTATCTCCTTTACCTGGGCCACTACCGTGCGCAACGTGGAAACAGGCATTAGTCGTGCGCTCTCTTTCGCGTTCGCACCAATGCCGTGCAGGCCGATGCCCAAACGTACCATGTCGAAGTGCGCTCCGGGGAAACGAGAAATACCACCCGTGTTGGCGATGTGCCAAAGCGGTTTGTAGCCGAGTGTTTCGCCGATGTGTACGGCCATGCGCGTGAACCGTTGGATCTGTTCACGCGTGAAGGCGTCGTGCTGTGGGTCCTCACTGGCGGCGAGATGCGAGAGGATGGAAGCCACCCGCAGGGGTGTGCCGCGTAAGGCCTCGAGCAATGCAGGTATTTCGTCTTCCTGAAAACCGAGACGGTGCATGCCGGTATCCAACTTCACGTGGATGGCAGGTGCGGAACCGGCGGTCCGCGCGTGTTCTAATGCGGCGTGATAGGAATGGAGGTCGTACACCTCGGGCTCTAGGTCGAAGCGGTGCAAAGTCTCCATCGCCACCGGCTCGGGGTTCATCACCATGATCGGTGTGGTGATGCCGTGTTGGCGCAGTTCGATGCCTTCATCAGCATAGGCGACACCGAGGTAGTGGATCCGTTCGTGTTGGAGCAGACGGGCCAGTTCCACCGCACCGCTGCCGTAGCCGAAGGCCTTCACCATGGCCATGGTGCGCGCGCCAGGCCGCAACAAGGAGCGGTAGTGGTTCAGGTTGTGGCGAACAGCTTCAAGGTCCACCTGCAGTTCGGTGCCGTGTACGTGTTGCTGCCAGCGCTCCACGGCACGTTCCAACGCGAAGCTGCGTGCCCCTTTGATCAACACGACCGCACCGGCAAGGTCCTGGAGGTCTTCGTGGGCGAGCAGGGCATCGGTGTCCGCGTGGAAGCGTGCATTCGCGGGGAAGGCGGCGTGTTGTGTGCCGATAGCAGCACCTACGCCGATCACCTGCTTCACACCAGCGCGCACTAACGTTGCGGCCACATCGCGATAGAGCTGTTCATCGGGCAGCCCGCTTTCAGCCAGGTCGCTCAACACCACCACGCGCGGCCTGCCATGCGCCATGCGCTCCTGGTGTTCAAGGGCAACGGCGAGCGAGCTTCGATCGTTGCTGTAGCTATCGTCTATCAACGTGGTGCCATGCCGACCTTGCATGGTACGCAGGCGCATATCCACGGCTTCCAGCAGTGCAAGCCGTTCGTTGATCCATGCGCTGCTACGACCGAGCTGCAGGCACACGCAAATGCAGCTGATCGCATTCTCCAGACTCGCCTGATCGGTGAAAGGGATCGTGTAGGCATGCTCGGTATGGCCGTGTCGGGTGCGGATGTGCGTGGCGTCTCCGACCACCTCGTGGGAGAGCACCTGGAGGAAGTCATCATCATCACCGCGACCGACCAAGGACCACGCCTTCCGTTCCACGCCGGGCAACGCATCGCGGAAGGTGTTCGGGGCGTCCCTGTCGTTCGGGTGTATCCAAACCTGTGCATGCTCGAACAGTTTCAGCTTTTCCGCGGCCTTCGCTTCACGATCAAGGTGCGCGAATCCTTCGTCGTGTGCGCTACCCAAGTGGGTGAACACACCGATGGTGGGGCAGATAACGGATTCGAGCGCGGCCATTTCTCCCGGCTTGCTGATGCCTGCTTCGAAGATGCCGAGCGTGTGTTCGGCCCGCAATTCCCACACGCTGAGCGGCACTCCCACCTGGCTGTTCCAACTACCTGGACTACGCACGATGAACTCTTCACCGCGAAGCATCTGGAATAGCCATTCCTTCACAATGGTCTTTCCGTTGCTACCGGTGATGCCGATGATAGGAATATTGAAACGCGAGCGATGCCAAGCTGCGATGGCTTGCAAGGCCACCAGCGTATCCGACACGGTTACGATGTTGGCCTCGGGCATGGCGCTCACATTAACCGATGTGCTCACCAGGAAATGGCGCAGGCCACGAGCATAGAGCGAAGTGATGTAACGATGGCCATCGTGGCGTGGGCCGGCGAGTGCGATGAAGAGCGTGTTACGATCGCTGGCTGTATTGCGCGAGTCGATCAACAGGTGCTCGATGCGATCCGTGCCCGTTCCAGTAAGGGTGCCACCGGTGATCTGCGCGATGGTATGCAGCGTGGGCCGCTCGGTGCTCATGGCTTTTCCTGCTTGGCGCGCGCGGTCTGGAAACATTTGCGGCACAGCGGCTCGTAACTGTCCGTTTCGCCGAGCACCACCAGGTCTTGGCTGGCGGTGGTACGGTGGCTATGGTTGGCCAGGTCGCCACAATGCATGCAGATCGCGTGTACCTTGGTCACATACTCGGCCGTGGCCATCAGCGCAGGCATGGGGCCGAAGGGCCTTCCTTGGAAATCCATGTCCAGCCCGGCGATGATCACGCGAATGCCACTATTGGCGAGCTGTTCGCACACCGCGGGCAGGCCATCATCGAAGAACTGCGCCTCATCGATCCCTACCACTTGGATGTCGTTGGTGAGCAGCAACAGATGGCTACTGCCAGGCACGGGTGTGCTGCGAATGGAGGTGCCTTCGTGGCTTACCACATCGTTCTCATCATACCGTGTATCCACGCCCGGCTTGAAGATCTCCACCTTCTGTTTGGCGAATTCGGCACGGCGCAACCGGCGGATGAGTTCTTCGGTCTTGCCGGAGAACATACTTCCGCAGATCACTTCGATCCAACCTTTCCGTGGACCGCGCGGTCCGGTGTGCTCCAGGAACATCAGGGGTGTCCGGTGTGTTCAGCACTGCGGACCATTGTTTGCAGGGAGCCGCGAAAATAGGGATCTTCGCACAGGCCCTCGGATCGGGTTGCGCATATGAAGAGCGAAAAAGCATTCCGAAGCATCAACGAGCTGGTGGCGGCGCTCGCCAACGTAAGTCAGGAGCTAGGCTCCGGCACCTTGCAGCCCAACGGGTTGGAGACCGCCTGTGAAGATGCGCGCGAGCTGTACGAAAGGCTGGTGATCTTGCGCCACAAAGCGCGCGAAGCCACGGTCACGCGGACCACGGCTGCAGAGCCGGTACCTGCGCCGAACAAGTTGCGGGAAACAGCCCCCGTGGTGGATACGGCCAATGAGCCTCCGCCGCTCCGACTTGATACCCGCCCAGCGCCCGAGCCACCCTCGCGACAGACCTCCTTGATCGAAGCGATCGAGCACACCGAGAAGGAACAGTCCGTTCCGGTGGCGCAGACGACCACCAGTCAAACTCCATCACTAGCCGAGAAATTGGAAAAGGCCGCCGTGACCGATCTGAACATGGCCATTACCCTAAGCCACAAGTTCTGGTTCGTGGCCGAGCTCTTCAATGGTGACCGTTTGGCCTATGACAGGGGTATTGAGAAGCTGAACAGCTGCAACAACGTGACCGATGCCATGGCCTACGTCCAGCAAGAGGTGATCGCCAAATTGAAGAAACCTGCCGACCCCGACGCACTGGCAACCTTCAACGAGTTGGTGCAACGCCGCTACGCATGAAGATACGCCTTGTCATCCCCTTCGCTCTGCTCTGTATCAGCAACGCACTGGCGCAAGACGCCGATGCGGTGCGTGCCACAGCGCGTAAGTACGTGAAGAACCTCACCGCGCCTGCGCTTCATGGCCGTGGTTATGTGAACAAAGGCGACGCGTTAGCTGCGGAATGGATCTCGCAGCAGTTCACGCAAATGGGATTGAGGACCTTGAAGGAAGACTACTTCCAACCGTTCAACTTCAACGTGAACAGCTTTCCGGACAGCATGCGGGTGGCAGTGGATGGCATCAAGCTCACCGCCGGGGTGGATTACATCGTGGATCCCGCTTCGGGTTCGGCGGAGGGCACCTTCAACCTAGTTCATCTTTCGCCGGAGGACTTGGTGGATCCTGCGCGGCGTGCCATGGCCATGGGTGTATTGAGCGGCAATGCGGCCTGCCTGCACTTCCCCGCCACCAAACAGGCCGATTCTTTAAGGCTGTTCAGCGAGATCGCACAGGAATTGATGCGCTATTGCCCGGTGGTGGAGCGTGTGGATGGCAAGCTCACCTGGGGAGTTGCGCAAGAAGCACGGCCGTTCCCATTGATCCAAGTAGCAAGCACGGCTTTGACGGACAGCTCCGAGGCCATTACCCTGAACGTGCGCAACCAACTACTGCCGCGGCACCAAGCGCGCAACGTATTGGGTTGGGTGAAGGGCAAGAGCAGTAAATGGGTGGTGGTGGGTGCGCATTATGATCACCTGGGGCGAATGGGCTCCGAGGCGTTATTCCCCGGTGCGAATGACAATGCTAGCGGCGTTGCCATGATGCTCTCCCTGGCCGATCGGTTCAGCAAGAACAAGCCGAAGTACAATATGCTCTTCGTTGCGTTCGCTGGTGAAGAAGCCGGTTTGATGGGCAGCGAATGGTTCGTGGTGGATCGGCGAGTGGATCTCTCGAAGATCAAGTTGATGCTGAACCTGGACATCCTTGGCACCGGAGACGACGGCATTACCGTAGTGAACGCAACGGCCCAGCCGAAGCTTTTCGATCAGTTGGTGGCCTTGAACGACAAGCGTCAATTACTTCCGCAGGTGAAGGCACGTGGGCCGTCGTGCAACAGCGACCACTGCCCCTTCGTGAAACGCAATGTGCCAGCGCTCTTCATCTACACCATGGGTGGTGTGGCCGCTTACCACGATGTGATGGACAAGGAGGAAACCCTGCCACTAACGGAGTTTCCCGACCTGTACGCGCTTTTGAAGGAGTACCTCGACACGTTGAAGTGATCGGCTACGGAACACGCAGCATGTCCGCCACGCGCTCTTCTCTTACACTCGTGCCAACGCCCATTGGCAACTTGGACGACATCACCCTGCGTGCACAGAAAGTGCTGGCCGAAGTGGATGGTGTGGTGGCCGAGGATACACGTGTGACCGGACGCCTGTTGCAACACCTCGGGGTGCAGCGCCCGCTCATCCCGTTCCACGCACACAACGAGCATCGCATGGTGGAGCAACTCGTGGCACGCATGCAGAGCGGTGAACGGTTCGCGTTGGTAAGCGATGCCGGAACTCCAGCCATCAGCGATCCTGGTTTCCTCTTGGTGCGGGCGGCTGTTCAAGCCGGTGTTTCCGTGGAATGTCTTCCTGGTGCTACCGCATTCGTACCTGCCTTGGTGAACAGTGCCCTGCCATGCGATCGTTTCATCTTCGAAGGTTTTCTTCCGGTGAAGAAAGGTAGGCGCACTCGCTTGGACGAATTACGTACCGAAGAGCGCACCATGGTGCTCTACGAAAGTCCGCACCGTGTGAAGCGCACCCTACAGGATCTCGCTGAGACCTTCGGTGCCGAACGCAGGGCGAGTGTTTCGCGCGAGATCAGCAAGATGCACGAGGAGACCGTGCGCGGAACCTTGGCGGAGTTGGCTGCCCATTTCGAAGCTTCGGAACCACGGGGCGAATTCGTGCTGGTGGTGGGTGGTGCGGAATAGGTGTACGACCGATCCTCGGAATCGTTTACTTTGTCAACACGATGTTGTTGATAACCTCCCTCGGTCGACGACTAACGGTTCTGTTCCTCGTCGGTTTGGCGTTGACACAAGCGGTTAACGCCCAGGCTTATCTGTTGCCCGATGCGGAAACCTACCTGAAGGAACGCACCACGGATCCATACAAGCCCATCGGAGAGTCAGTAGGGGAGTACGTGGATCTGTTCCCAGCCATGGGCCAGTGGACCCTCCTGTTCGAAAAGGATGGTGTGAAGCGCAAAGTGAAGTGCAAGGACATCTGGGGCTTCCTTTACAAAGGCGTACTCTTCCGCATCAACGATGAAGGTCCTATCCCCGTGCGGTTGATGACCGAAGGTGCGGTGTGTTACTACGAGAATGGCTTCGCTCATTTGAAGATGCTGCGCGATGACCTGGAAGTGGCGTTGTACGAGGTGGGCAACGCGGCGTACCTCAGTAAGGACTTGAAAGGTGCCATCGTTCCAGCCAAGTTCAAGGAAGACGATACGCGATCGGTCAGTGCGCGTTTCCGAACGGAGTATCCTGCATTGGAAGCCTTGTATCGATGCATCGGCGAACGCGATGAGATGGATCCCATACGCCAATGCGTGGTCGATTTCGAAAGCGGCTTGCTCGGTGATCGATAAGTGCATGCGGCCGATCTGTGGAACGTTCGATCATTCATTCGGCCTTGCCGCCATCAGCCATGAAAGCCTGGATCCTCAAGGCTCACGGTGATCCCCACACCGTTCTGGAGCTGCGTGATCACCCGACCCCCCAGCCTCAAGCGCATGAAGTGCTCATCCGCTGCGAAGGTTTCGGGCTGAACTACGCGGATGTGATGGCGGTAAAAGGACTCTATCGCGAAGCACCACCCCTGCCGAGCATCCTAGGCTATGAAGTGGTCGGCACGGTTGAAGCAGTGGGCACCGCAGTGCCAAATGACCTGATCGGCGAGCGCGTGGTGGCCATGACCCGCTTCGGTGGGTATGCGCAATACGCAGTAACCGACCATCGGGCATTGGCCGTGATCCCGGAAAGTCTGGCGCTAGGTGAAGCTGCTGCCATGGCCACACAAGGCTGTACAGCATGGTATGCCGCACGGATCCTATGTCCACTGCGCCGAGGCCAGCGAGTATTGATACACAGTGCGGCTGGAGGCGTAGGGCAATGGCTTGTGCAACTCGCATTGCTATCGGGTTGTGAGGTCTTCGCCATTGCGAGTGGAAAGGCAAAGTGCGAGCATCTCGCCACGTTGGGTGCCCAGCACGTCATCGACCGGAGCGCTGGTGACCCGTATGCAGCGTTGCGCCACGCGTTGGGCGGAGGTCATCTCGATGTTTCCTTCAATGCGGTCGGTGGTTCGTCCTTCGTCAACGACATGAAGCTTTTGGGTAGTGGTGGTCGCCTGGTGATCTACGGCGGCGCGCAACGTGGGAGCATGAAGGCCTTCGGAACCTTGCGATTCGTATGGAGCATGGGTCTGGTGGTACCGATCCTCCTCATGATGAAGAGCCGCAGCATTCTCGGCATCAACATGCTCCGGATCGCCGAGGACCATCCGGCGCTCATCGCGGAATGTCTGGCCGGTATCACCGAAGCCTATGCCAACGGCTCGTTCAAAGTGGCTGTAGCAGACCCTTTTCCAAGTGAACGCCTACCTGGTGCCTTGCATGCGCTGGGCTCTGGTGGTACCATCGGCAAGGTGGTGGTGCGTTGGTGATTGCAACGCTTTCGGTTCCGCTTGTCGAACCTTTCATCCAGTGTGGTTGTGATAAGCAGTTCGTGCAATAAGACAGTTCGTTGAGCCAGTGCTGAGCAGCGATGGCGCTGGGCTTCGTGCCCCGCTAGGTTCGCATCGTGTCGGAACACGAGGTGAAACACCGACACACCAACGCTCATGGCTACCACATGCACACACATACTTTCGTTCGCAGCTGGTGCGCTTTGGCTGCTGAGCCCAACGGCGATAACGGCACAAGTGATCCATCAAGAGGACATCCTGCCAGAGATCGGCGCTACCTGGCACATGCGTGCGTTACAAACGATACCGGATGTGCCGCCCGATGAGCTGCCTATGGTATGGTCCTTCGCTGGTCTTGTGGGTAATGATGTCTTCGGTATCCGATGGAGCATGCTAGCGCCGGCAGCTGTCCCTGTTTCTGTAGCCTATCCAGGGACGGATCGCGTACTACGCAGGCAGCCAGATGACAGCGGCCCGATCGCCCACACCTTCTTGGATGTGGCTGCTGACAAGGTGCTCGAACTGGCCACCACCCCACCGACCGTCTCCAGTACGTTCGAGCCGGGTGGGCTCTACACGGCGTTCCCCTTGGCGTACAACGTACCGGTGGAGGCACAACACTGTTTCACATCGGCCAGCTCGTCCGCCCTTTCCGTGTATTGCGGTCGCACCGAAGTGCTGTTCATGCGCACGGGCCTGCTGCAATTGAACTTCGGAGAATTCCAAGATGCTCGCCTCGTGCGCACGCGTCGATCCACCGTACCTCAACTGGCGCCAGCGGACAGTAGTGACCTGGAAACACTTTCATGGTTCATCGATGGTTTCCCATATCCACTATTGCAGCTGATCACCGTGTACTATCCGGATGGTACCACTTCGCATAGCGGCTATATCCTCGATCCCGGATCGGTAGTAGGTCTTGAGCAACATGAACAAGGGTCCGTCTTACCCATTTACCCGGTTCCCAGCGCGGGGGAAGTGTACATCAATGCCGCGAGCGGTGGTGAGCTGAACATCCATGGCACTGACGGCAGGGTGGTGTTCAACGCCCGCCTCGCTGCTTCCGCGACGCCTGTGCGGCTGGATCTCTCCATGCTTGCACCCGGCACCTACCGAGCGGTATTGCGGGAGAAGGAAAGGATCTTCACCTCATCCTTCATTCTGGCCCGATAGACCACCAAATACATCAACCGTTCATCACGGGATGGGCTTCAGTTCGTGACGGATAGTTTTGCGGCAACATGAACAGCATCACCACCAGGATCATTTCGATCACAGCATTCGCTACCATCGCCTTAATGGCAAAGGCGCAGGAAGGACCGCTCTGGTTGCGCAGCGCCGCCATCAGTCCGGATGGAAGCACCATCGCCTTCTGTTACCAGGGCGACATCTGGCGTGTGCCCGCAGCCGGTGGCGAAGCGGTTCCGCTCACCACCAACGAGGCATACGACTATGCACCCGTGTGGAGCCATGATGGGCGCAGCATCGCATTCGCGAGCACACGATATGGTGGCTCCGATGTGTTCGTGATGAGCAGCATGGGTGGCGCTCCTACCCGGCTCACCTACCACAGCAACGGCGAGGTGCCATCGGACTTCAGCAAAGACGATCAACAGGTTCTGTTCTATGGCACGCGGCAAGAT
>JAEYWT010000135.1 GCA_023428865.1 Bacteroidota bacterium
CCAACTACGTGTGGAACACCGAGCAGACCGAAGCCAGTCTCGACATGAATGGCAGTTACACACCGATCACTTGGTTGGACGATAACGGCACACAACGCACCATCAACTACCGCATTCCCTCACAAGCCGAATGCCTCACCTGCCACAAGTCCAATGATGTGGCCGTTCCCATTGGCCCGCGACCACAGAACATCAACAGCACCTTCACCTACAAGGAAGGACCGCAGAACCAACTGGCACGCTGGACCGCCGAAGGCTACCTCTCCAACCAGCGCCCCAAGATCATCAAGACCGTTCCGAAGTGGACCGACGTGACAGTGAGCCTGGAAGATCGTGTGCGTGGTTATGTGGACATCAACTGCGCGCACTGCCACCGCGAAAACAGCCATTGCGACTACCGACCCATGCGCTTCGCCTTCCACGAGACCGCCGACCCAGCGAACCTGGGTGTTTGTGTGCCGCCGGATGACCCACTACTTCCTCAGCACACACATATCGTAGCGCGCGGCAGTGTAGGCCGTTCATTGCTGCACTACCGCATGGCATCCAACGATGAAGCCGAGCGGATGCCTTTGCTTGGAAGAACGATCGTTCACGAAGAGGGTCTTGCCCTCATCACAACGTGGATCAATAGCCTGCAACCTGCCTGCCCCTGAACCTTGGAACCAAAACCTGCTCCGATATGCGATCTTCACTACTCCTAGCGCTGGCCCTTGCGCAAGGCACCAGCCTCTTAGCGCAGAATTCCTGCGATACAGCCATCCCCCTGAACGAAGGAACCTTCGTGGTGCCCAGTGTGGATGGCTTCATGTCCCCGGTGAACTGTTTGATGGGCAACCCGACGAACGCCGAATGGTACACCTTCACCTCACCGGTGGATACCGGCGTGGTCATCACCACCAACCTAGCCGGACTACCCGCCGTTGATACCCGGATCCAGGTCTTCACGGGCACCTGCGCATCGCTCCAATGCTATGTGAGTGACGATGATAGCGGCGGCAATTGGACCTCGCTCGTACAGTTCTTCGCCGCAGCCAATGTCACCTACACCATCATCTTCGACGACAATTGGACGGATAACGGCTTTCAGTTCAACCTTAGCCTATTCCCTCCTCCACCACCACCTGCGAACCTGATCGACTTCGCCCAGATCGCCATTCCCGGCATGGGATATAGCATGGGTTTGGTAGACATGAACAAAGATGGCAAGGACGATATCGTAGCACCTTCGGCGAGTAACGTCCGCATCGGTTATCAGCAGAACGACGGCACGTTCCAGTTCGTCGATATCGCCACACCCACCGCAGACCATCCGGCATCGTGGAGCTTCTGCGTGGGCGACTTGGATAAGAACGGCGCGAACGACCTGATGTACGGCGCCGGCAATGGCGTTACGCTCATGTATGCCAACGCGAACGGCACCGCATTCACCGAACGCTCGTACACCGAATATGTGTTCTGCCAGCGCACCAACATGGTGGACCTGAACAACGACGGACACCTCGACGCGTTTTCCTGCCATGATGTGGATGCCAACGTGGCCTTCATCAACAACGGCACAGATGATCTGGACTTCGTGCAAGGTGGCTATGGGGAGACCTGCGGCAACTACGGATCGGTGTTCACCGATATGGATAACGACGGCCTCATGGACCTCTTCGTAGCCAAGTGCGGCTGTGACCCGAAGGATCTGATGATGCCCAATTCGCCCGGTGGTGTCTTCACCGACATCGCACCCGCCTTGGGTTGGGACGATAACCACCAGAGCTGGAGCAGCGCCTGGGGCGACTTCGACAACGATGGTGATATGGATGGCTTCATCGGCAGCAGCAGCAGCACCGTACACAAGCTGATGCGCAACAATGGCGACGGCACCTTCACGGACATCACCAACCTTGCCGGTGCGAACGCCAACAACGGCCAAAGCATCGAGTGGACCACGCACGACTTCAACAATGATGGTTGGTTGGATGTATTGGGCGGCGCCGGCATGCTGGTGAACAATGGCGATGGCACCTTCACCTTCGACAATTCCGTACCAACCAACGGCCCCATCGGCGACCTGAACAACGACGGGTACCTGGATGTGCTCTCCAACGGTAGCAATGCCTTCATCAACCAAAGCAGCGGCAACAACTGGTTGCGTATCGACCCGATCGGGAGCGTGAGCAACGGCAACGGCATCGGAGCACGCGTGCGGGTGATCACCAACGGCCTCAGCCAGATCCGAGACATCAAGAGCGGCGATGGTTTCCGGTACATGAGCAGCTTAATGGCCCACTTCGGCCTGGGCCAAGCCAGCACCGCCACCGTTGAAGTCCACTGGCCCAGCGGTATCGTGGACATCATCGAAGAGGTGGAAGCCAACCAAGTGTTGCGCGTGTACGAAGGACTCTCCACTGCCGTAAGCGGCATGGAACGTGCTGAACTCGCCGTGTTCCCCGTACCCGCTATGGACCGCATCTCGTTGAGCGGTGCGGAAACGAACAACAGCCCGGCACGCATCTTCGCCAGCACAGGACAATTGGTGCATAACGATGTGGTGCGCAACAGCACCATCCACATCGCCCACCTGCAACCGGGCGTATACCTGCTCGAAGTGGCCACCAGCAATGGTGTGCTGAAGACCCGCTTTGTGAAGGAGTAATATCATCACCTTCCGCAAAGAGCCCCGGACCACTCCGGGGCTCGTTGCATTTCTATTGTTCTACTCTACCAGGCACGTTCTTTGGTGGACCTTTGTTCGTAGCAACGAACCCGACCATGAAACACGCCCTCCTGCTGGCTTTGTCCATCGCCTTCACAGCCACTCATGCTCAACTCCCCGGCACCTTGAAAGGCGTGGCCGACAAGGTGAAGTCCGGTGGTGCCAGCGGCCTCAGCAACGACGAGGTGATCGCCGGTCTGAAGGAAGCCCTGGGCAAAGGGGCCGAAAGCTCCGTGCTGAAAGGCTCGGCGGTGGATGGTTTCTGGAAGAACGAGTTGATCCGTATCGCCTTCCCACCTGAAGCCGAGAAGATGAAGACCACCTTGGTGAAGATCGGTATGACCAAGCAGGTGGATGAATTCGAGATGACCATGAACCGGGCGGCGGAAGATGCAGCCAAAGAAGCGCTGCCCATCCTGCGCGATGCCGTCGTGGGTATGAGCGTGGGCGATGGCTTCGCGATCCTGAAAGGTGGTGACCGCGCCGCCACCGACTACCTCACCAAGCAAACGTCGGCCAGCCTGCGTGAAAAATTCGCGCCCATCGTGGCAAACAGCACCAAGAAGGTGACGCTCACCAGTTACTGGACTCCGCTGGCCACCAGCTACAACAAGGCCGGTGCGCTCACTGGCAACAAAGCCGTTGACCCCGATCTCG
>JAEYWT010000162.1 GCA_023428865.1 Bacteroidota bacterium
TCGTAGGCGTGCTCTTCATCACCCACTGCGTATGGGTCATCAGGAAGAATGCCTGCCGTTAGGTCATCTTCCTTGGAATGTTCATCCGGTGCGGTGCCCATGCTCATCACCACCCGAGGATAGGTAACACCTGCTTCGGGGTCGTTGGCCTGGATCAGTTCCACCATGAACATCCACATATGAAGGAAGTCATAGGCGTAGATGAAGCGTTGGCTGGTACTGCGGATGTGGTCGCTGATGTACACTTGATCCATGAGGGCAGGCACATCTCCTTCCTCTGCGAAGCCTAGATCAGCCAAGGGTATCTCCGGCCCTTTGTCCCAGCTTTCATCGCTCACGTAGAAACTGGCCATTTCCTGTCCGATGAAGGCGAACGCGTCTTTAATGGCCGTGTGCAGATCGAGGAAGGTCTGCTCACTGCCGATCTCGATATCACGGAAAGCTTCGCTCTCGTGATCGATCAGGACGCGGAAACGGTAGATGCGCATGGGCTCAGGGGCGGTTGGCAGGCACCGGGGCTTGGACCGCCTTCAAGGGCGCGAAATTAACCATGGGATGGAAAAGGACCGATGTAGCCGTGGTCTTATTGCCCCTGCACAGCCCCAGGATCTTCGGTGTAGACCGGTTCTACCCCCAGTTTCCGGCCTGTTTCAACCATCAACGCCCAGGCCTGGGCGCGATCGTTCTGGATATGGCCGTCCATGATGGCGTCTTTGATCACGGTCTTGATGTCACCTATCAGTTTGCAAGGTGTAATGTTGAAGGCGAGCATGATGTCCTGTCCGGTGATCGGCGGTTGGAAGTTGCGCACGCGATCCTTTTCCTCCACCTCCTTCAGCTTCTGCATCACCACTTCGTAGTTGCGCAGATAGCGGTCTTTCTTCTTCTCGTTCTTGCTGGTGATGTCCGCGCGGCACAGGATCATCAGCGCATCGATATCGTCCCCGGCATCGAAAAGAAGGCGGCGGACCGCGCTATCGGTCACTTCTTCCTTCGTGAGGGCGATCGGTCGCAGATGCAGCGCCACGAGCTTCTGAACGAACTTCATCTGCTCGTCCAGCGGTAGTTTCAACCTGCGGAAGATGCCCGGTACCATGCGTGCTCCCTTGTCCTCGTGGCCGTGGAAGGTCCATCCGTGACCGGGTTCGAAACGTTTGGTACGAGGCTTGGCGATGTCGTGGAGAATGGCTCCCCAGCGTAGCCAGAGGTCATCGCTTTTCTCGCACACATTGTCCAGCACCTGTAGGGTGTGGTAGAAGTTGTCCTTATGGCCCATGCCGAACTTCTCCTCGGCACCGCTCAACTCCACGAATTCGGGGAAGAACTCCTGCAGCAGACCACTATCGCGCAAGAGGATGAATCCGATGCTGGGCTTGGACGTGAGGATGATCTTGTTCAGCTCGGTATGTATACGTTCCGCGCTGATGATCTCCAGCCGCTTCGCGTTCCGCTTGATCGCATCGAAGGTGACAGGGTCTATTGTGAAACCGAGCTGGTTGGCGAAACGCACAGCCCGCAGCATGCGTAGGGGATCGTCGCTGAAGGTGATGTCCGGATCGAGCGGTGTGCGGATCAGGCCTTGGTCCAAGTGAAGGATGCCACCGAAGGGATCCACCAATGCGCCTAGGCTTCCTTGGTTCAGCGAGATCGCGAGCGCGTTTATAGTGAAATCGCGCCGCAGTTGATCATCCTGGATGGTGCCTGGCTCCACCTCGGGCTTGCGGCTGTTGCGGCTGTAGCTCTCTTTGCGTGCCCCAACGAATTCCACCTGGATATCGCCGAACAGGAACATCGCCGTACCGAAGTTCTTGAAGACGTGGACGGGTTCGGCGTTCAACCGTTTGGCCACGGCTTTGGCGAAGGAGATGCCATCGCTCTCTACCACGAAGTCGATGTCTTTGCACGCTCTGCCGATGAGCCGGTCGCGCACATAGCCGCCAATGGCGAAGGCCGGAATGCGCTGATGCGCCGCTTCTTCCGCCACCGCTTGGAACAGTGGCTCATCCACCACGCCATTGAGGCGGGCGGGGTCCACGGTGTAGGGGGAGGTGCGCATGGACGACGATTAGCTGATCTGCCGATGTGCGGATCAGCGGATGGAATGCTTCATTAGATGGAAGGGCGGCAAAAGTAGGAGCCGAATGCAAGCGATCCGACCCTGCCACAGGTCACGAGAGGAATTCTCCGATGAATTCCTGTGCGGCAATGATCCGCCTGCGGCCGTATTTCTTCAGAACAAGTAGGTCTTCATCTCCCGTTAGTAGGAGTTTTGCCTTGGTGCGCGAGCACAGGTTCAGCAGGTAGTCATCTGCTGTGTCCCGAGAGATACGTGCAGGTGGTTGTGCTGAGGGACCAACTATTTCTGCTTGTTGCTCGATCAAGTATACCAATTCGTCTACCTTCTCTCGAGGAAAGTACTTCTTGAATTTCGGACGTCGTGCTACACCATCGAGTTCATCAAGCAACAGGTCGTCCATGATCACACGGAAACGAGTATCGTGGAAAATGGTTGTAAGACGCGCCAGCCGTTTACCGATCAAAAGGCTGATCAGCACGTTCGGATCAACGACGATCCGTAGCGCTGCCATAACGCTTCTTTGACAGCCTGCGACGGACCGCCTTGCTGGCGCGAACGATCTCTCGTTCACTAACGGAGTTGGGCTGGAAAGCTGCCAGGATCTCGTCCCATTTGGCCTTTAGTCCTTCTCGGCGTAATTCCTCGGCCAGGAGCAATTGTTCCTTGGTTGGCATGGTCCTGACCATGGCGACGATGTCGTCATAACTTGGTCGGTTTCGTGTGCCCTTGGTGAAAGTCATTGATGCTGTAGGGTAGTTCAAAGATACGCGTCCATGAGCAACATGGGACATTCGAGTATATCGAGAACGAGGTCCTAGTGCGATAGCAAATCCTCTTGACCCTAAGTGCAAAGAGAGGCCAAGCGTTGTGCCTCGACCCCCAACGCACACTTGAAATGCCCTTTCGGACAAGCCTTGTATCCATGTAAGCCACAGGGCCTGCAGTCGAGCTTTTCTTTCGTCTCAAGTATGCGACCGTTCGCACGTAACGGACCGAAACCGAACGCCGGAACCGTGCTGCAGTACACCGCCGTCACGGGAGCATTCATGGCGCTGGCGATGTGCAGTGGTGCACTGTCGTTCACGTAGTTCATCACGGCGGCTTCCATCAGAGCGGCGCTTTCAAGCAGTTTCAGTTCTTTGGTCAGATCCACGCCTCGGCCCGTGGCGGTAATGATCCGTTGTGCAAGCGCTGAGTCACCAGGCGCACCGATGATGAAGACCTGCTCTTCGATCGGTAGCGCGTTGATCAGCTCGATCCACTTGCTTTCCGGCCACTGTTTGGTGAACCAGACCGATGCCGGTGCGATACAGACGTACGATGCATGACCTTGCAGGTGCGTAGTACGTAGTGCCTCTACCTTACCCCGTTCGTTCTTTGTAGGATAGAGCTGTGGCATCGGCCGCGAGCCATCCGTCACGTGTTCGATCAACGCGTTCAACCGGTCCACTTCGTGTCGCCCATCACCGATCACATGGTTCACCCTGCGCGTGAACAGGAAACTCAGCGGGTTCTTGTCGTAGCCGATCTTCTCGGTGCCGCGTGCAAGAGCCGTCATCAACCCGGTGCTGAAGAAACGTTGGGCGTTGATGATGTGATCGTACTTCGTCTTGCGTAGCTCATTGATCAGCTTGAACAGCGCGCGTGTCTTGCCTTCGCGCTTGTTCCACACATACAGCGCGTGGATGAACGGGTGACCGATGAAGAGACCATCATTCCCTTTGCGCACCACGAGGTCGATCTGCGCATCAGGGTAGAAGGAATGCAGCTTCTCCAAGATGCTCGTCACCAGCACCGCATCGCCCAGGAAGGCGGTCTGTATGACGAGGACTTTCTTCACTCTTCGGTGAGGGTGATCAGTACTTTGTCGATGCGGTGCCCGTCCATATCGAGCACCTCACCGTTGAAGCGCGTATCGGTGATGCGGTCTCCGGGGGAGGGGATGTGGTCCAGTTTGCTCAGGAAGTACCCGGCTACGGTGGTGTAGCTCGTGCTTTCTTCATCCATCACCTCCATGCCCAGGTATGCGTTCAGATCGCCGATGAGCACTTGGCCGCCTACGAGGTAGCTGCCGTCGGCACGTTTCACGATCTCCGGCGAGGCGTCCTCATCCTCTTCGGGCAGATCACCCACGATGGCCTCTGTCAGGTCATGCAGCGTTACCAAACCCTCGAAGCCGCCATGCTCATCCACCACCACGGCGATGTACTGTTTGTTCTTCTTGAAGAGTTTCAAAATGCCGAACGCACCCGCACTTTCGGGTACGATGATGGCCGGGCGCACCACATCGGATAGTTTGAACCCCGCGTTGCCGCTCTGCTCCAACAGGTCCCTAACATCCAGCGTGCCCTCGATCTCTTCCATGCGACCTTTGCACACCGGATACTTGCTACGGTAGCTGTCCTTCACTTGGGCGATGATGGCATCCAAGGGCTTGGTGCTGTCTATCCACTCCACTTCGCTGCGGTGTGTCATCAGGGTGCGCGCCACGTGTTCGCTGAACCGGAAGAGGTTCTGGTGCGCCTCCGATTCCTGTCGGTCCAAGACACCCTGGGTGTTCGCCGTTCGGATGATGGCACGCAACTCGTCTTCGCTCAAGCGATCGCTGTCGTTCTCCTTCACCGGTATCAGTTTCATGATGAGC
Source organism: Bacteroidota bacterium (assembly GCA_023428865.1). Taxonomy (GTDB): domain Bacteria; phylum Bacteroidota; class Bacteroidia; order Flavobacteriales_F; family PHOS-HE28; genus PHOS-HE28. Next base: position 4,722 of record JAEYWT010000162.1, read on the forward strand.
GAGGTGCTCACCGAAAGCAGCTTCACGATGGGGAAGGTGGCCAGGGTGAATGCTCTGATGATGGGCGCGCTGAACAGGGCGATGCCTTCGGGATTGCTCATGGCCAGGGTCTTCGGCACGAGCTCGCCTACCACGATGGTGAAGTAGGTGATGCCACCGATGACCACACCCAGTGCAACGTTGTGTGCGAAGGGTGCTAGGGAAGGCCACCGTTCCAGAATGGTCTCCAGATCATCGGTGAGTGCTGCACCGCCGTAGGCGCCACTGACGATACCGATCAAGGTGATGCCCACCTGTACCGAACTGAGGAACCCTTCGGGGTTGGCCAGTAGTTTCAGGATGGTCTTCGCGCGCTTGCTTCCCTTATCCGCCAGGGCTTGGATGCGCGCTGGTTTCACGCTGACCAAGGCGATCTCGCTCAACGAGAAGAAGCCGTTGACCAAGGTCAGGATGAAGATGACGAGTAGTTCCATGGATCAGACGGCCACGTTGTGTTCACGTAGCGCATCGTTCAACGAGGTCTTCTTATCGGTGCTTTCCTTGCGCTGGCCGATGATGAGCGCACAGGGGACGCCGTATTCGCCTGCCGGGAATTTCTTGGGAACCGAGCCGGGGATCACCACCGAACGTGGTGGAACGAAGCCTTTCGTTTCGCGGGGCTCGCTGCCGGTGATGTCGATGATGCGTGTGCTTGCCGTCAATACCACGTTGGCACCGAGCACGGCTTCGGCACCAACATGCACACCTTCCACCACGATGGCGCGTGAACCGATGAAACAGCCATCTTCGATGATCACCGGTGCGGCTTGCACGGGTTCCAACACACCGCCGATGCCCACACCACCGCTCAGGTGTACGTGTTTGCCGATCTGCGCGCAGCTGCCTACGGTGGCCCAAGTGTCCACCATGGTGCCTTCATCCACATAGGCGCCAATGTTCACGTAGCTGGGCATAAGGATGGTGCCCGGGGCGTGGTAGGCACCATAACGCGCCACGGCATGTGGAACCACCCGCACGCCGAGTTGGGCGTAGTTCCGTTTCAATTCCATCTTGTCGTGGAATTCCAGGGGGCCGGCTTCCAAGGTCTTCATGCCGCGCGTTGGGAAGTAGAGGATCACGGCCTTCTTCACCCAATCGTTCACCTTCCACTGTTCGCCGTTCACCGGAGGGTCGGCAACACGAAGCTCGCCTTTGTCCAACAGTTCAATGGTGTGTTCAATGGCCTCAACCACACGTTTCTCCTTCAGCAGGCTGCGGTCTTCCCACGCCTGTTCGATCTCTTGCCGCATCGTTCTTCAACCCGGTTGATTGGTCCGGGGGACTACAAAGGTGCTCACGGGCGGGAGAATGGGCCTTGTATTGGCCAAGAAGACGGTCCGAAGCGCTTCCCACGGACAGCTTATCAGCCGTTGGGCCGTATCCTTGCGCCATGCCCCGCGTACTCGCCATCGATCACGGCTCCAAGCGCACGGGCCTGGCTGTGACCGATCCATTGCGCATCATTGCAACGGCTTTGGATACGGTGGAGACATGCGACCTGCTGGCATACTTGAAGGTTTATTGCACCAAGGAACAGGTGGATGGCTTTGTGATCGGCCTGCCGACAGACCTCAGTGGCCGACCGACCGATGCTACACCAGGCGTTCAGGCTTTCATCGCATTGCTGAAGAAGGAATTTCCCGACCAATGGGTGGAGGCCGTTGATGAACGCTTCACCAGCAGCATGGCCCAGCAGATCCTGCTGGCCAGCGGGAAAGGACGCATGGCCAGGCGCGAAAAAGGCCAATTGGATCGCATCAGTGCAACCATCATCCTACAAGGTTGGATGGAAGGGCCAGGAAGAACGCGACAATAGGGAGAGGTAGGGGCTGTGGACACAACAGGGGCTGCCACAACCCCTGCACCTGTGCCCAAGGCGCGTTACTTTTGCGCTCCGCAACATGATCCTCCCTATCCGTGCATATGGCGATCCGGTCCTGAAGAAGGTCGCCCAGGACATCGAACCCGGTCATCCTGGGTTGAAAGAACTGATCGCCGACATGTTCGAGACCATGTACGCCGCCAATGGCGTTGGTCTTGCAGCGCCACAGATCGGTCAAAGCATCCGACTCTTCATCGTAGACACCCATAGCGGTGCGGATAGCGACGACCCCAATGCCGAAAAGGCACCCGAGGATGCCGACGAAGAGCCACGGCTGAAGAAAGTCTTCATCAACCCCTACATCGTGGAAGAAGAGGGCGAGGAGTGGGGCTTCGAAGAGGGTTGCCTCAGCATACCGAACATCCGCGAAGAGGTGCAGCGCCAACCCAAGGTGGTGCTGCAATACCAGGACGAAGACTTCGTGGAGCACGAAGAAGAGTTCGAGGGCTTCGCGGCTCGTGTGATCCAACACGAACACGACCATTTGGATGGGGTGCTCTTCATCGATCACCTGTCATCGTTGCGCAAACGCCTGTTGAACGGAAAATTGCGCGACATCGCCCAAGGCCGTACCGACGCCAAGTACAAGATGCGTTTCCATCCGGTGAAATAGACCATGAAAAAGTACCTGCTGTTGATCCCCGTTGCCGCACTGCTCTTCAGTTGCGGTGGTGAAGCCAAGAAGGAAACACCCGTCGATGCCCAAGCACGCATCCGGGCCATGGAGGATTCGGTGTTCCAAAGCCTCAGCTTCGATAAGCGGAAAGCCCTGGCCTTGATCGATGTGTACAAGGCATACGCAACGGCCAATCCATATGATACGGTAGCCGCTGAATACCTGTTCCGCGCTGCCAACGTGGCCAAGTCCATGCACGATGGGGAGCAGAGCATCAAACTCTATGATCGTATCGTGAAGGATTTCCCCAGCTGGCGGAAGTTGCCCGATGTGCTTTACCTGAAGGCTTTTACCATTGATAGTGAGATCGGGAACAAAGGCGAAGCTGAAATGGCCTATCGCGCCGTGATCGAGGCTTTCCCATCGCACCCCTTTGCCAAGGATGCCTATCAAATGGTGCAGAACCTGCAGTACACCGATGAGGAGCTGATCGCCATCTTCAAGGCACGGCAGGATAGTATTGACGCAGCGCAAGCTCTGGCATCGCCTTCCAAGTGAACACCTTCTCGTTGAACGCGGCTGCACGTGATGCACTTAGTGCTGTAGCGTACCGTGCGCACTTCGAGCGTATCGTGGCCAGCGGCGAACCGTATGGCCCGCCCGGTGGAGGTTATGGTGCAGACTACACCAAATTGAACCTCGCCCGCACACGACGGATCGAAAAGACCCTGAGCGTACTTCCGGAATTGCACCGGGCACTTGAACAGGCCGCGCCACAAACGTGGCTCATCATAACCGAACCCTGGTGCGGCGACAGTGCGCAGAACTTGCCCGTACTGCAGCGCTTGGCTGAACTTGCACCGAGCATTGAAGTGCGTATAGCCCTGCGCGATCAGGACACGAGCTTGATCGATAGGTTCCTCACCAACGGAGCGCGGAGCATCCCCAAACTGGTGGCCTTCGAGCCCGCGACCGAACGCATCCTGTTCCAGTGGGGGCCACGACCACAAGCCGCGCATGATCTTGTAATGGCGAACAAGACCAAGCCTGCGGATGAGCAACTTTCCAAGGATGCGTTAGCCGAAGCCTTGCATCGCTGGTACCATGAGAATGCCGGGATGGATGTGCAGCGGGAGTTGTTGGCACTGCTTGCTGGTGTTACGTATCCATAGACGGTCTGCGCCTGCTGTAACCTTTACGATGACCTAAGCGTCTTAGCCACACACGACAGATGAACACACCAAACAACCCAATGAAACGGACTTTACGCCTTCTCCCATTCCTTGCCCTTCCTTTCGCAGCACAAGCCCAGATCCCCAACGGAGGGTTCGAGACCTGGGTCGACAATGAAGGTGTCAGTGATCCTGCCAATTGGGGCACGCTCAATCCACTCGGCGCATTGCTTGGTGTTGAATTCGCTTCGCAAGGTGTAGGTGCCGTCGGTAACTATTGCATGGAACTCACCACACGCGACGTTGCGGGTATCGGCATTCTTCCTTCCATCGCGTTCGTAGGCGATGCGCAGGGTGAGGTCGTGGGTTTCCCGCTAACGAGCCAGCCAGCAGCACTCACGGGGCAGTACAAGTTCGCTCCACAAGGTGAGGACATGGCATCGATCGTGGTAAACCTCTGGCGTTGGGATGAAGTGGCCGGTGAGCAGGTCGAGTTGGGGGCAGGGTATTTCGAGATCACCGCTGCCGCTGCCAATTGGACCACCTTCAACGTGGCGATCGATTATATCGGAACTGAAATGCCGGATAGTGCCAACATCACCCTGCACAGCAGCACCGGTGAGACCACACTAGCGGGCACAAAGCTCAGTGTGGATGCACTGGCCTTCACTAACTCCACCAGCGTGACGAATTCCTCGGAATTGCAGACCAGCATTTTCCCCAACCCAGCGATGGATAGGGTCACGGTTACCACGGGCGGCAGCACCATCCGTAGCATCGAGGTGTGGAGCACCGAAGGTCGATTGGTGAGCACCCACCCAGCGAATGCCGACCGTGCCGTGGTGGATGTACAAGCACTCCGCACCGGAGCCTACGCGCTGCGTGTTGTCACGGCCGATGGCACGGTACGCCATGGTCGGTTCGTGAAGTACTAAGGTTTCATCGGTCTTCAATGGCAAAGCCCCCGGAGGATCATCCGGGGGCTTTGTTCGTACCGGGTATGAGTTGGTGCGATCCGTGATCTGAACGTGCCGATGCTTTTATCAGCTCTTCACGAACCTCCGCGTTACCCGCCGGTCTCCGCTCCATAAGACCACCGTGTAGCTGCCCGCTGGTAGGTGCTCAGTGTCGATCACCTGTTCATTACTGTGACCAGCCGTGGTGCGTATTACGGTGCGGCCCATGGCATCCACGATATCGATATAGTCCGCTCTGCGGAGCAGTTCCGACCGTATGATCAGCTCGGTGGCGACGGGCACCGGATAGACTTCAATGGGCGGTGTGTAACGCGTCGCCTCATCGATGTTGACGGCGCCTACCTGGTACACCCTGGCGAGTAGTGCAGCGGAGATGAGACCGCGTGCCGCATTGTTACGGTTGATGGAGACCACGAGGGTGATGCCATCATCGATACCATGGATGGCGTGTTGGGTGAAGCCGGAGATGTCTCCACCGTGCCCCAGGTAACTGCGGCCGGCGTAGGTGTATCGCATCAGACCCAAGCCATAGCCATTCGCCCCATCGCTGAAACTCACCGTGCCGAAGGTGCGCATCGCCGACAACGATGATGCCTGCAACAAACTGCCGTCATTGATCGCACGCGTGGCCAAGGCAAGCTCCCATGGTCGGCATACCAAGGCTCCGGCGCTGAACCCGAAACTGGAGAAACAATCGCCCAGGATCGGTGTGGCATCAGTGTCGAAAACGTTGATGCTTTGGAATGAAGTCCACCCCGGGGTTACTTCACCTTCAACTGGAATGGCCGGTGGGAAGTAGGCTTCTTCCAGCTGTAGTGGTTCGAGGATGCGCTCTTGCAACACGGTGTGGAAGGGTTGGCCGGTCACTTCTTCCACGATCATGCCCAGCAAGAGGTAATTGGTGTTGGAGTAATGGAAGGCGGCGTTAGGTGAGAACAGGGGAGGGGCGGAGTATTGTTCGATGATCTGTTGCGGACTCCAAGCCAGCGCAGGTGTGGTGAACCAGTTGTCGGAAGCCCCAGGTGTGTAGAGGTAGTCCGCCAAACCGCTCCGATGTCGTAACAGCAGCCGTAACGGGATCTCTGGCGCAATGTTGGGTAAGGGTGGTAGGTGATCGCCGATGGGTTCGTCCAGGTCGAGCAAGCCTTCTTCCACCAATTGCATCACCACCGCAGCGGTGAGCATTTTGGTGGTGCTGGCTGCTTGGAACAGGTAGCTTGTATCCATCGGTGCCAGGGTGCCGATGTGCGCTACACCCGTGGCTCCGTTCCACATGTAACCGCCGGGGAACAGTAGGGTGGCGCTGATACCCGGTACGTTGAAGGCGGTGCGGCAGCTGTCCAGCCTGGCCTGTAGTGCTTCTGCCAGTTCGTTGGGCACTGGTGTTTGCGGAAATACGAAGACCGCAGGGATGCCGAACGTGAGCAGTAGGGAGCAAAAGGAACGAGTGGTTGGTACCATGGATGGGCGTGTTGCATCAAAGCAACAGCCTGAGCCCTCGGTAGCCTTTGTCAATTCCTGCTAATTCGAATGACGGTGTTACCGACGGACATGGTCCAAGCTCACCTTACCCTTTCCGGCGCCCGCCCACCAACATGATCAAACCCGCCGCAGCGGCAATACCGCCAACGATGAAGTACGGGGAGAAGGCACTGTCACTTTTCCCCAAGGTGATCTCGGTCTTGCCCAGGTCTATCTCCGCCTGGCCTTCATCCTTGCGTAAGAACCCGAGTGCAACAATGGCGAGACCAGCAATGAGCAGTAGGGTGGGGAGAGTATTCTTCATGGTGTGGTTTCATCGGTTCAACGGGAAGCGCGTGTCTCCAGCAATTGCTGGTAGTGGTGTGCGGTGATGGAGCGGCCCTCGTGGAAGTAGAAGACAGCGCCGTATGCATGCTCGGCTTTGCGAAGTTCCGCACATCCGTGGCCGCTGCTTACGTGGTGGATGGTGACGATACACCGCGGTAGTTGCACCCGTTCGGTCGCTCCACACTGGCAGGTGCTGGTCACCACGTGCGTTCCGGTTTCCGCAGTCTTAACGCTGGTGGCGGCTGGAGCGGCCGCTGGTGCGTATGCAACGGAAGCGTGGTGTTCCATTCGCGTATTGGAAACCTCCACTGGAATAATTGGCGTTACCTGCTCCGACTCGAACTGTGGTTGTTCTCCTGCGCTTGTTGCTTCGCTATCCGAAGCTTCTGTTGTGCCTTCATCCATCTTCACGACCGGTGGTGCAGGTTGGTAGCTCGCTTCACCCACGCGCTTCATACCATCCGCAACTGCCATTGTCGGCTTCGCTGCCACGACCGACGACCGGCCTAAGGCAAGCTGCGGAAGCCGCACCGCCAGCGGATCACCGGTGGGTGTTGGGCTAACTGCTCCCATGGCCCAGGCGCCATCGTCGGGCGTGCCTTCGTTGGTATGGATGGTCATTACCAAGTTCCTGTGTTCATAGATGCGTTGGTGGTCCGTGGTGTACACGAAGTCTTCGCGTGCCTCATCGAAATAGACCAGACCCACCGGACCGGCATAGTGGTAGGTGGCTCCTTCCGCCATCCGCTCCATCAGGATCTCCAACGGAAATTCGCGCTCTAGGCCGTTCAACCGCACCGGCAGGTTCAGGTTGAACACCACTTCTTTGGTGGCACAACCCGGGCTCTCGGCACGCAACACATAGTGGGCATGGTAGGGCAGCTCCAACACGAATCGACCGTTGCGTTGTTGTACGGTGTAGGCTTCGCTGAATTCCGGTACCACGGTCAGTTGTACAACGGATCGATCAACACCTACCGTGCGGAGGATGCCATCGGCTACCAGCAGTTCGCCATGCAGGTGAAGGGAGAAGACCGCACAGAACGTTAGGAGAGCGATACGGGCGACCATGGGTACGGGTGTTTCGTACCTGTGCATGCCGAAAATGATGCCACGCTTCGTGGGCCACACGGTGCGCCATTCGGAAAGCCATGATCGTAGCGGAAGACCCGATCACGACCAGCGCTTTTGAACTGGCTTGGCTGGTGGGTATTGTGGCGGGCTTTCCACAGCAGCGAGGTATGGCTACAGCGTTGCATTCCACACTTCCCGTTCAAAGGCGAGGTAACGGACCATACTTCTCCCTTCACTCACAAGCACTTGGGTTCGCAGCCCCTGCTGTGGCACGCGATCGGCCTGTTCCCCAGAAACTCCCTTCGCCATGCAACCCACACCCACCACCGCGCACCACCAGCTACCTGCACAACGCTATGCACCGGCCGAGCTGGAGGGCTTCCGCCAACTTCTTGTGGAACGGCTGGCTGCCACCGATGCCACCATCGCCAGCTTGGAGCAGGTGCTCTTGCTCGATCGTAGCAATGGTACCGACGATACCGCACGCTTCACCAATGTGCAGGAAGATGGCCAAGCCACCCTGGAACGCGAAGAAGCAGCCCACCACATGGCACGCCAACGCAAATACCGCACGGACCTGACCCATGCATTGGCACGCATTGCCAACGGCACCTACGGTATCTGCCGCGCTACCGGCCAACGCATACCCGCCGAAAGGCTGCGCGCCGCGCCCACCGCTACCCTCTGTATCCAAGCCAAACTGAACCACTAGACGCCATGGCTACTTCCCGACCATCCATCCAAGACCTCATGGCCACCCTTGGTGCCAACCAGCACACCTATGCCATGCATTGGGAGCACATGCACGATCCCTTCAACAAGCACCTCGTACACCAACTGGCCAACAAGCGCAACATTCCCATGGCGGAGTTGAACCGTGCCTTGCTGATCACCGGTGGTCTTCCGCTGCACCGTAACGCCACGAGCACCCCTGTACCCAGCCTGGAGCAAATGCCCGAACCCGCAAGCGATCATGAACGCCTCGAGGTGATGCAGCATAATGAGCGATACGTAGAAACGTTATATGCCGACCTGCTCAGCGAAGACGACCTCCCTGCCGGTTTGCGCAGGTTGCTTCAAGAACAATTGCGTGCCACACGTTCCATTGTTGTGACCCTCGCCGAAGCCCTGCGGACGGGCGAACAACACGCCGCTTGATACGACCCCATGCATGGGGATGAGGGCCGGGTAATTACCTGGCCCTCGTGCATTTGTTGCGTGGCTGGTGGGCAGAATGAGCTGTATCGCCACCCACCGATGCCGAAACCCATAGCGTGGCGGCCTCTCCACAAACGGAGATCATTTCCTCACAGACGTTGCGTGGCCTCGCCAAGACCACCCTTGACAGCCAAGCAATTGCGACATGCTCGCCTTTGGCACACTTCTTTGATACCATCCATCACTTATCCCCATCGCCATGAACGCACGCCTTACATTCCTGCTCCTCGGCGGTTCCATCATCGCCAATTCGCTCTTCGGTCAGGATAGCTACACCGCACCGGTGGAGGTGCGCGGTAACAGTCACCTGGTACAGATGGACCATGTTGCAACCGACCTGCGGACCATCGTTCCCGCGCATACCCGCGGTGGTGCCCTCCGCATCGTTGAAACGCGAGATGATGGCCTCTACCACGTGCGCATCCGCAGCGCCCAGCACATCCAACGCATGCAAGGCAGCTACCTTGATCGTGACCTTACTCTTCCACACGGTCGCTTCATCTATTACCATCCCAACGGTCGTGTCGAGAGCGTAGGCGAGTACGACAACGGTGTTAAAGTGGGCACTTGGTATACCCAGGACATCACCGGCCAAGGCCGCGCCGAACGCAGCTACTCTGGGTTGACC
>JAEYWT010000166.1 GCA_023428865.1 Bacteroidota bacterium
CGGCAGCTGCGTATGCGTAACATCATCCTGGAGCGTAGGGTGGAAGAACGCACCGCCGAAGTGGTGGCGCAGAGCAAGGAGATCGAAGGCCAAAAGGTTCGTATCGAAGACCTGCTGTTGAACATCCTTCCCAAGGAGATCAGCGAGGAACTGAAAGAGAACGGTAAGGCCACAGCACGGCGACACGATCAGGTCACCGTGATGTTCACCGATATGAAGGGCTTCACCCAAGTGGCCGAGAAGATGACACCGGAGGAACTGGTGAGCGAACTGGACGATTGTTTCATCCGCTTCGATGAGATCATCGGGAAGTACGGCATCGAGAAGATCAAGACCATCGGCGATAGCTACATGAGCGCTTGTGGTGTGCCGAAGTCCGATCCGAACCACGCCGTGAAGGCCGTTGCTGCTGCGTTGGAAGTACGTGAGATGATGAACGAATGGCACCGCGAACACGCCGCTGCCGGCAAGCAGCCTTGGTCTTTGCGGATAGGCTTGCATAGCGGCCCGGTGGTAGCGGGAGTGGTGGGCAAACGCAAGTTCGCCTACGACATTTGGGGCGACGCCGTGAACACCGCCAGCCGCATGGAAAGCAGCGGCGAACCTGGTGAAGTGAACATCAGCGGTGCCACCTTCGAACTGGTGAAGGACTATTTCGAGTGCGACCATCGCGGCCAGATCGAGGCCAAGAACAAGGGCCGCATCGATATGTACTTCGTACGCCGGTTGAAAGGCGCCCACAGTGGCAATAGCCAGGGTACCAAACCGAACGAGAAGCTGCTAGCCAAGCTCGGTATCGCCGAGGAGCAGTTCGCGTAGTTCGGCGATCATCATCGCGGTGGCACCCCACACCACTTCGCCCTGCAGGTCGAAGTAGGGGATCTCCACCGGGCGCCCCATCACTTGGATGTACTGCTCGCGCCGTTTCAGGATGTCGTTCCGCAACACATCCTCCAACGGAACTTCCATTAGCTTGGCTACTTCCTTGGTGTCGGGCTTCCACGGACCGATGTCCAGTGCATGGCCCACATACGGGGTTACCAACGTGCGGCTTGGCGGAATGTAGATCGGGCTCAATTCCCCGAGCAGTTCGATGGAATGTGTTTCCGCACCGGTCTCTTCGCGGAATTCGCGCAAAGCTGTGTATGCCAGGTCGGGGTCTGCCGGCTCGCGTTTGCCCCCGGGGAAGGAGACCTGCCCACTGTGTACTCCATCGTACGTGGGCCGCACCATCAGCAGCAAGTGCAACGCGCTCTGCTTCGGATACAGCAAGGCCAATACCGCACTCTCGCGCGGCGGCGGATCAAGTTGTCGCGCCCGCTCCAGGTCCGGACGTTTGTAGCCGCTCAGTTCAAGGAAACGGTCGTGCCCCGGAAGCGTGCCGCCCAATCCGGTGCGCAAGCGTTCCAGAACATCCATCATGCCATTCACTTCGCCGCGGGTAGCAGTTTCAGCAGCTTCTTCGCTTCGCTGCGGTAGGTGTGCGACCGGCCTTCTGCAATTCGTGTGGCGCCAGCGCGTGCGCGATCAAGCTGACCACCACACACCCAACAGACAATGGTGTACCATTCGATCTGGTCGTCGTAATGGAGCAGGTTGCTGCGGTCCAAATGGTCCAGTTGCAACTCCGCTTTGTCCGGATCACCAAGGGCCAAGTACGAACAAGCCAGGTACATGTAACCGGTCAGGTCGGCACGCTGCACCTTCAGGAATTTCGAGATGCTGTCGCGCGCGCCCTCGTAGTTCCCAGCACTGTACAAGGCCATGCCATCGAGGTAGGTGGCGTTCATGTGCGTGCGCGTGCGCTCCGAGATCATATCCGGATATGGCTCGAAGATCGACGCACACAACTCGTCCTGCTCCGATCCACCACAAGCCGTTAGTAATACGGTCAACGATAAGATACACACCGATCGGATCATGGTACAAAGGTACCCTACAACGATGACCAGTCGCGGCCGCTGCGCGTTCCATCCACGCCTTTGCCCCAGAGCAAGAGCCCGGCACGCCCTGTTACATGGTCATCTGGCACGAAGCCCCAGTAGCGGGAATCGGCGCTGTGGTGTCGGCTATCACCCAGTACGAAGTAGTAGTCCTGTTCCACCACGTAATCGGTCAACGGGGCGCCATCGATGGTGAGTTGATCCTTGTCCACACCCAACTTGTGGCCTTCGTAATGGCTCATGAGGCGATCATAGAGCGGTAGGTTGTCCACGTTGATGTGTAACGTATCGCCCTTGCGTGGTATGGTCAACGGGCCATAGTCGTCGCCGTTCCATGGATAGCGCGGACTGAAGGGGAAGATGTGGCGACGCGCACCGCGGGCCAGACCGAGCTTGTCCGCACTGATCACATAGGGCAAGCGTACCACGCGATCGGCGAGTTCTTCGTTCAACGGCACTTCCACGAAGGCTCGCCCCGGCTGATGCATGCGCGTTGGTAGACCCAGCTCCAACAGTAAGCTATCGGCAAAGCGCTCGTTCCGCAAGCGCACTACGTAGGCCCATGTGCTGTGGATGGCATTCGTAACCTGCTTGCCGTTCACGAGTAGAGCGCCGCTCCGGATCTCCACCCGATCACCCGGCATACCTGCGATCCGTTTCACCAGCAACGGCCGCCGCGCCATGCTCACCGCATCCTTCAAGGGGTCTCGGAATACAACGATGTCTCCACGTTCCAAGCCGGTCCACACCGGCCAACGCTGCACCAACACCAGGTCACCGGGCTTCAGCGTCCCGAACATGCTGGTGCTTTCAACGATCACCCATCGCACCACGAACATGTGCAAGGCCAGCAGCAAGACTAAAGCCAGCACGAAGGCTTTTAGCCACTCGTTGCGCCACAGGAGCGCTGCTCGCGATGACCGACCGCGCGGAAGTGGTTCCGCCACGCTGCTTTCTTCCGTCGCCATCGATCAAGCGCCGATGATCATTTCACCGTGCTGAACAAGCGTTTCCAACGGATGCCGGTGTACGGGTCTTTGGTGAACCACACCAACACGGCCTTGCCCACCACATGATCGTGCGGCACGAAACCCCAGAAGCGCGAATCCTGCGAACGGTGCCGGTTGTCGCCCATCAGCCAGTAGTAGTCCTGTTTGAAGGTGTAGCTCATGGCGGGTTGACCATTGATGATGATCTGTCCATCGCGCACCTCCAGATCATTATGCTCGTATACACGGATCGCACGCTCGTACAGCGGCAATACTCTTTCGTTCAGCTGCACAGTGGCTCCTTTCTTCGGTATGTAGATCGGTCCGAAATTGTCCTCGGTCCAGTCATAATCCGGGTGGTTTGGGAAGTAGGGAAGGCGTGCGTAATCGTTGCTGTAGCCACGCGGATGGTTCTGGCGTGTCATGCTGATCACGTTGTCGAAGCCTTTCAACTTTTCGGCTGCGGCAGCGGTCAACGGTATGGATACTCCGCCGTTCTCGCTCGGGCTGATGTCATCTGGACTGATGTCCAACATCTCTTTCAACCGTTTTTCGTTGAACTTGGAACGCAATACGAACTCATAGGCCAGTTGACCATCGGGTGGAAGCGGTTGTTCAAGGCCGTTCACGTACACCACGCCATTACGCACTTCCAATGAATCACCTGCAACGGCCACACAACGCTTGATGTAGTTCTCCTTCTTATCCAGCGGACGAACGAGTATGCCTCCCGTGGGAACTTGGCGTACCTGACCATCCACCATGTTCAGCATACGGAAGTTGGGGTCGTGGATCTTCTTGCGTCCATAGTTCCGCAC
>JAEYWT010000167.1 GCA_023428865.1 Bacteroidota bacterium
CCGATGCGAACGGCTGTACCACACAGGCCGCTGCGACCATCAACCAGCCTACAGCCATACAAGTGCTCGTGGATGCACCCGATACCGTTTGTGTGAACACCACGCACACCTATTCGGCCAGCGCGACCGGCGGTGCTGGTGGGTACAATTTCAACTGGGGGGGCTTCGGTTTCAACCCCACGGTACAACTGGCATTCGCGGCATCACAGAGCATTCTTTTGACCGTGGTGGACCAGAACGCCTGGGCAGGTCCGAATACGCCGGTGGATGTGACCGTGCTCAACCTCAACACGGCGAACTTCTCCTCCTATGGTGATACGGTCACCTGCGTTGGTGGTGTGGCCACCGTGGGTGCCAACCTGAGCAACTATCCTGGAACCTACAACATCCAGTGGTCTCCGCTGGGCTATACCGGAACAGGCCCTTACACCGTGCCCATCAATGGCGACCAGGACATCAACGTTACCGTGACCGATGGCTGCGGAAATACCCTCCAGCGCACGATCGGTCTGCGGTTGGATATCATCCCCACCTTCCAACTACCGCCGGTTATCGCTGAGGGTTGTGCGCCACTTACCGTGCAATTCCCGAACCTCAACCTTGGTAATGTGATCCACACGTGGACCTTGGGGAACGGGCAAACGAGCAACATGGCCGCTCCCCAAGCGATCTACCAGCAAGGAACCTACAACGTTGGTCTTACCGTGACCACGCCGTTGGGGTGTACCAGCACCAGCAGTAACCAAGGTTTGGTGCGTGCCTTCGGGCATCCGGTGGCGGCGTTCACTCCTTCGGCCTACAGCGTGGATATCGACGCACCAACGGTGAACTTCACCAATCAAAGCACGGGTACGATCGTTGGGCACCAGTGGATCTTCGGCGATGGAGGCACCAGTGCGGTGATCAATCCGAGCTATGCCTTCAACGAGATCGGAACCTTTGAAGTGGAACTCACCGTGGTGGACAACAACGGCTGCGAAGGATCCACCATCCAGATGGTCACCGTTACACCGGTGTACGATGTGGTGTTGCCGACGGCCTTCACACCCAACCCCAACGGACCTGGTGGCCATGGTGGAGCCAACGGTGGTGGCAACTGGGTGACCGGCGATCTGAGCAATGATGTCTTCTACCCCTTCGTGCGCTTCGTTGATGATTTCCGGATGCGTGTCTTCAATCGCTGGGGTGAACTCGTGTTCGAAAGCACCGATCTGAACATCGGTTGGGATGGTTACTACCGTGGCCAGATCAGTCCGCAGGATGTGTACGTGGTGCAGACCTGGTTCCGCTTCGTGGATGGAAAGACGGTGGAGAAATTGAGCGATCTGACCCTGTTCCGATGAAGGCATTGCGATACGCGTACATTCTGTTGCTGCTTGCGCTTCCGGGTCTGATCAAGGCTCAGGATCCGCAGTTCTCGCAATTCTATGCGGCTTCGCAATACCTCAACCCTGCCCTAACCGGCAATACCTTTCAGGACCGGGTGGCATTGAACTACCGTTTGCAGTGGCCAGGCGTTCAGCCCGGATTCGAAACGTACTCTTTCGCGTACGATCACAACTTCGCCTCGGCACATAGTGGCATGGGTGGGTATGTGCTGCGCGATGTGGCAGGCACTTATGGCCTTTCGTTCACCACCATCGCCATGAGCTACAGCTACGAAGCACGGCTCAATCGCAGGCAGGCCATCCGTTTCGGCATCAGGCCGGGATACACCATGCGTAGCGTGGCACCCAGCGGTTATGTCTTCGCCGACCAAGTGATCCGGGACAATGCGCCTACGTCCATTGAGGCGAACATGGTGCCCAATACGAGCTACCTGGATATGGCTGCCGGTGGCTTGTACTACAGCGAACAGTTCTGGGCAGGTGCATCGTTCAACCACATCAACCGACCCAACACGAGCTTGATGATCGACGGGGAGGCTATAGTGCCGATGCGCACCACCATCCATGCGGGCTATCGGTTCGCGCTGGATGGCCATAAGTTGATCCGAAGCGGAACGAAGATGACCCTTGCCGCTCACTACAAAGCACAAGGCAAGTGGGATCAGTTCGACATCGGCGGCTACATCGAGCACAACCGGTTGAGCGCCGGGTTGTGGTACCGCGGCCTGCCCATTGCTAAAGCGTACAAACAAGGATACGGCAATAGCGAAGCCATGATCCTGATGGCCGGCTTCGAGACCGACAAACAGTTGCGTTTCACCTACAGCTACGACATCACGATCAGTAAGCTCACTATGCAAAGCGCTGGCGCACACGAGCTGAGCCTGATCTATGAGTGGCCACGCAAAGCGAAGGCCCGCAGGCACAAGGTGGTGCCCTGTCCGAAGTTCTAGGAACGCTGATGACGCGGTTCGGACTGATCCACACGGATCGCCATGCAGGATCACATGCGCTCGGGAACTTCGATACCCAGGCACCACATCGCCTTCTTCACGGAGGCGGCAACGGTAGCGCTCAGGCTGAGTCGGAATGCACGCTTACCAGCATCCTCTTCCTTCAGCACCGGTACGCTTTGGTAGAACCCATTGTAGGCTTTCACTAGTTCGTACGTGTGATTGGCCAAGGCGGAAGGGTCGAGTTTCAATGCGGCTTCGTTCAGCACCACGGGGAGTTGGTGCAATAGCTTGATCACGGTCCTTTCCTCGGGCATCAGGCTCGCCGTGTCGGTTGAAGCAAGGATGCCAGATGCCGAGGCCTTCCGCAGTAACGATGCGATCCGCGCGTAGGTGTACTGGATGAACGGTCCTGTGTGGCCTTGCAGATCAATGCTCGCTGCGGGATCGAAGAGCATACGTTTCTTCGGGTCCACCTTGAGCAGGTAGTATTTCAACGCGGCCAGACCGATCATCTCGAAGAGCACGGTCTTTTCTTCATCGCTGAAGTCGTCCAACTTGCCGAGCTCGCTGGTCACGGCACGAGCGGTATCCACCACTTCCTGGATCAGATCGTCGGCATCCACCACCGTTCCTTCGCGGCTCTTCATTTTTCCGGATGGTAGATCCACCATGCCGTAACTGAGGTGGAAGAGTTCAT
Organism: Bacteroidota bacterium; assembly: GCA_023428865.1. Classification (GTDB taxonomy): domain Bacteria; phylum Bacteroidota; class Bacteroidia; order Flavobacteriales_F; family PHOS-HE28; genus PHOS-HE28. The sequence goes on from JAEYWT010000167.1 coordinate 3,042, forward strand.
CTGCCCAAGCGAAGCCGAGCTTCTTCAGGATGATGAATAGCACCTTGAAGTGGTAGTCTTGTTCGTTCCCGACGGTGTATATCAACTTGGAAAGCCCCGGGAACTCCTCGAACCGTTTGATGGCCGTGCCGATATCCTGCGTCATGTACACGCTGGTGCCATCGCGGCGAAGCAACACTTTCTCATCCAAGCCCTCAGCCGTGTTATCCACCCAAACGGCCCCTTCCTTCTCGTAGAAGACCCCGCTCTCCTTCCCTTTCAATACATCCTCTTTGCCTAGGATGTAGGTCTGACTTTCGTAGTAGTTCTTGTCGAAGCTGACCCCGGCGCGCTTGTATGTGGCGTCGAAGCCTTCATACACCCAGCCGTTCATCTTCTCCCACAGCGCGCGCACCCCGGGGTCGTTGGCTTCCCACTTGCGTAGCATTTCCTGGGCTTCCAACAGGATAGGGGCCTCTTTTTCAGCCTGCTCTTTCGACCTACCGGCTGCGACGAGTGCTTCGATCTCCTTCTTGTAAGCACGGTCGAACTCCACGTAATACTTACCTACAAGCTTATCTCCCTTCAGACCACTGGTGGCCGGTGTTTCTCCATGCCCGACCTTTTGCCACGCCACCATGCTCTTGCAGATGTGGATGCCACGGTCGTTGATCACTTGCACCTTGATCACCTCGTTGCCTGCTGCTTCCAGGATCCGGCTCACGCTCCAGCCCAGGAAGATGTTGCGCAGGTGACCGAGGTGGAGTGGTTTGTTGGTGTTGGGTGAAGCATATTCCACCATCACCTTCTTTCCGGTCGCAGGCAAGGCGAGGATGTCCTTTGTTCCGGCTTCCTTCAAGAAATCGAGCCAATAGGCATCGCTGATCACGATGTTGAGAAAGCCCTTCACCACGTTGAAGCGATCCACCACGGGCACATTGGCCACCAGGAATTCACCAATGGCCTGCGCTGTGGGTTCGGGCCCTTTGCCACTGATCTTCAGGAACGGGAAGACGTTGATGGTGACGTCGCCCTCGAACTCGGGTCGGGTCTGCTGGAAACCAAGGCTTCGCACATCCAACGTATGGTTGAACAATTGGCTGAACGCGTTCTGTAACGCGGGTACGAGAAGGGCTTGCAGTCTATCTTGGAACATCGGCAATGAAAAACGCTTCCGAAAGGTTCGGTCGCGAGCGTGCAAAGGAACGAGTTGAGCGTGGATCCCTTCCGGTCCGCCTACTGTACGTGTACCGAAACCTCCTGTTCGGTTACCGTTGCGTTACGCACATAGGGCCGGATGATGAGGCGGATGGTGTTCTTCCAGCTCACGTACTTCCAAGCCCAGCCCGCGAGCACCTGTAGGCGATTGCGGTAGCCCACCAAGGCCATGAGGTGAACGAACATCCACGCCAGCCAGGCGATAAAGCCGCCAACGTGGAAGCTACCCATATCCACCACGGCCTTGTAACGCCCAATGGTGGCCATACTGCCTTTATCAGTATACGTGAATGGCCGCATGGCTTTGCCTTTGCTGCGACCGACGAGGTTCTTCACCAGCAATTGGGCCTGTTGTATGGCCGCCGGCGCCACTTGCGGATGCCCTCGCTCCCACTTGCCTTCGCTCATCAGCGCCACATCGCCGATGGCATACACATCGGGCATTCCGTTCAGCTGGTTGAAACGATCCACCCCATAACGATTGGCCTTGGGCACTTCAGCGGCTTCCAGACCCGGTATGAGCACGCCTTTTACGCCAGCGGCCCACAAGACGGTGTGCGATTCCATCACCACCCCGGTGGAAAAGGTGACCACTTCGCCGTCGTAACTCGTTACACGTGCCCCCAGTTTCAGGTGAACACCCATACGTTCTAGATAGCGCTGCGCTTTGGCGCTGCTCTTTTCGCTGAAGTTCTTCAACACGCGCTCGTTGCTGTCCACCAACCATATCTGCATGCGTTCGCTTTGCAGTTCGCGGTACTCGTGCTTAAGCACCGTGCGCCTGATCTCTGCGAGAGAACCGGCCATTTCAACCCCCGTTGGCCCCGCTCCCACTACAATGAAGTTGAGACAGCGCCGCTGGTCCGCTTCATCTTGCGCATAGAGTGCGGCTTCGAAGTCTTGTAGGAAATCGCTGCGGATGTCGAGTGCCTGCGAGATGGATTTCAGCTGCATGGCCTCTTGTTCCATGCGGTCGTTCCCGAAGAAGTTGGTGGTAGTGCCCGTGGCGATCACCAAGATGTCGTAGGAGAAGTTGCCGCGATCGGTGTGCACCACTTTCAGTTGTGGGTCAACGTGCTGCACGGAGCACATGCGGAAGGCCACGTTGTCCATGGGAGCGATGGTGGTGCGGAACGGATGTGCGATGCTATCCGCACTAAGGCTGGCGGTGGCCACCTGGTAGAGCAAGGGCTGGAAACAGTGGTGGTTCTGTTTGTCCAACAGCAGCACTTTGAATGGTTTGCCACGCACACCCTGGATCACCTCCAGGCCTGCGAACCCGCCGCCGATCACCACCACTTTCGGGTAGGG
>JAEYWT010000195.1 GCA_023428865.1 Bacteroidota bacterium
CAACTTCGCTTTTCTTGATTTCCTGGAACGCGGCCTGGAGGTCGTCGATCTTTTTTCCCGTTACGCGCACTTGTTCGTCCTGGATCTGCGCCTGCACCTTGAGGCCGCTGTCCTTGATGGCCTTCACGATCTTCTTGGCCGTTTCGCGCTCGATGCCCTGCTTCACCTTGATGATGCGGTACAGCGTTTTCCCACTGGGGACAGGTTCTTCCTTCAGATCGTAGCTGCGCACATCAACCTTCTGTTTGCCGGAACGTTCCAGCAGAACATCGAGCACCGAGTCCAGCTTCATGTGGTCTTCGGTGCTCAGGCGGATGGTGAGCGCCTTCTTGTCCAGTTCAATGGTGGTGTTGGTGCCCCGCAGGTCGTAGCGGGTGTCGATCTCGCGTTTCACCACGTTGATGGCGTTGTCGAGCATCTGGATGTCCACCTTGGAGAGGATGTCTACGGAAGGCATGTTCGGTTGGGGTTCGAACCGCTAAGGTAGAAGCCGCTGCATATGCGCTGGGCCAGAACCTTCATTATCTTCGACGGATACTAGCGCGAACCCATGGCAACCCAGACCTTGAAGTACAACGAGACCAAGAATTATATCGCAGGCAAGCTCGAGGCCAACGGACAGCAGCGCATGGACGTACGTTCACCGCTGGACGGCACCGTGATCAGTACCGTATTGCTTAGCACGGCCGGTGATCTGGACAAGGCTGTGAAAGCAGCAGAAGCTGCCTTCCCCGCGTGGAGCGGAACTCCCATAAAGGAGCGGGCGCAGATCTTCTTCCGCTACCGCGAACTGCTCCTGAAGAACCGCGAAGAATTGGCTGTGTTGGTACACACCGAGAACGGTAAGACCATGGAGGAGTCGTACGCCGAGGTGGACAAGAGCATGGAGCTGTGCGAATTCGCCTGCAGCCTGCCTCAGTTGGTGCAAGGTGAATTGCTGGAAGTGAGCAAGGGTGTGGAGTGCCGCATCGAGCGGAAACCGTTGGGTGTGGTCGCGAGCATCGCTCCGTTCAACTTCCCGAACATGGTGCCGCACTGGACCATCCCAAACGCGCTGATGCTCGGCAATACCATGATCCTGAAACCGAGCGAAGTGGTGCCCATCAGTGCCATCCGCATCGCCGAGTTGTTGAAAGAAGCCGGACTGCCTGATGGTGTCTTCAACGTGGTGAACGGCGACCGTGCCATAGTCGAAGCGATCTGCGATCATCCGGGCATCAAGGCCGTGAGTTTCGTGGGCAGTACCAAGGTGGCCAAGATCGTGTACATCCGAGCCGCGAGCACGCTGAAACGCGCGGTATGCCTGGGCGGTGCGAAGAACCACCTGATCGTGCTGCCGGATGCGCACTTGGAAATGACCGCCAGTAACGTGGTGGCCAGCATGAGCGGTTGCGCTGGACAGCGTTGCATGGCCGCTGCACAGATGGTCGGTGTAGGAGGTGTGGACCACATCATCGACCAGATGATCATAGAGGCGAAGAAGCTTGTCCCGGGGAAGAACCTCGGTCCGGTGATCAGCAAGGCTGCGTTCGAACGCATCACCGGTTACATCGCTGAGGCTGAGAATGCAGGGGCGAAGGTCATCCTTGATGGCCGCAACCCCTCCGTGGAAGGTGGTGCGAAAGACGGCTATTACCTGGGGCCCACCATCATCGATCATGTCACCACCGATATGCACATCGCACAAGAAGAGGTTTTCGGTCCGGTGATCAGCATCGTGCGCGCCAAAGATCTGGACGCCGCCATCGCCATTGAGAATGCGAACCCGTACGGCAATGCAGCAGCCGTCTTCACCCAGAGCGGCGGACAAGCCCGTCAAGTGATGGAACGTGCCAGCGCCGGCATGATCGGTGTGAACATCGGCGTTCCCGTGCCACGCGAGCCCTTCAGCTTCGGCGGCTGGAACGACAGCAAGTTCGGGACCTGCGATATCACCGGGAAGAGCAGCATCGAGTTCTGGACACAGTTGAAGAAGACCACGACGAAGTGGAATCCGGAAGGAAAGACGAACTGGATGAGTTGATAGAACGCTGATGACGCAGATGATGCGGATCCCGCTGATCTCAAGAATGCCACTGTAATTATCTGCGCCCATCCTAAAGATCAGCGTCATCTGCGTTCCATACCGAACCATACAATGAGCACATTGACATCGACCAACCCGGCCGAGATCCTCAAGGACAACCTCGAGCACACCATCTTCTCCTGGAGCAAGCAGAGCGGCCTAGCACCGTTGAACATCGAGCGCGCGAAGGGTATCTGCCTCTACGACCGCAGCGGAAAACGCTACATCGACTTCAGCTCGCAGCTGATGAACGTGAACATCGGACACGGGCATCCGAAGGTGGCGGAAGCCGTGGCGAAACAGATGGCCGAGGTGAGCTACGTGCATCCGGGGATGATCACCGAAGCGCGGGGCAAACTGGGGAAGAAGCTGGCGGAGATCACGCCGGGTTCGCTCAACCGCACGTTCTTCACCAATGGGGGAACAGAAGCGGTGGAGCATGCCATGAAGCTGGCGCGGTTGTACACGGGTCGCCACAAGATCATCACGCTGTACCAGAGCTACCACGGTGCCACGTATGGGGCGCTCAGCGCCGGTGGCGATCCGCGCGGGTTGCCGCACGACAGTCAGGGCGTGCCGAACATCATCCACGTGGAGAACCCGTACTTCTACCGTTGCCCGTGGAACAGCAAGACGCCTGAGGAATGCACCGTGAATGCGTTGGCTCATTTGGAACGCATCGTGAAGTACGAAGGCCCTAACCTGATCGCGGCGATCATGCTGGAAGGGGAGAGCGGCAGCAGCGGCTGCATCAAGTACCCGCCGGGCTATTGGAAGGGTGTGAAGGAGATCGCGGATCGCTACGGCATACTCACCATTTGTGATGAGGTGATGAGCGGCTTCGGTCGCACCGGCAAGTGGTTCGGGATCGACCATCACGGCGTGGTACCGGATATGATCTGCATGGCGAAGGGTATCACCGCTGGCTACATCCCGCTGGGCGGTCTCATCGTGCGCGAGGAGATCGTGAAACACTTCGATGACAAGCCGCTGCCGATCGGCCTTACCTACAGTGCGCACGCCGTGGCCTGCGCTGCTGCCAACGCGGTGCTGTCGATCTACGAGGACGAGAACCTGATCGCGAACGCGGCGAAGATGGGCAAGTACGTTGAGAAGCGTGTGGCCGAACTTGCGCAGAAGCATCCAAGCATCGGCGACTTCCGCAATACCGGCCTGCTGGGTTGCATCGAACTGGTGAAGAACCGCGAGACCAAGGAGCCGACGGCACCGTGGAACGCGAAGCCGGAGGAAATGGCCGTGATGAACAAGGTGGCCGCCAAGATCACCGAACTCGGCATGTTCACCTTCGTACGCTGGAACTGGATCTTCGTGGCGCCACCGCTGTGCATCGATGAGGCCGGCATCGACGAGGGGTTGGAGATCATCTCGAAAGCGATCTCGATCGCGGATGAGGCTTATGTCGATTAGCTGATGTGCTGATCGGTGGATCAGTTGATAGAATACACCCATGGTGACCGAGAAGCAGGCCTCATCGTCCCTATATAGAGAGGATATCGCGCCCGTCCCGCCTGCCATGCGCACCTGGACGAACGGGAATTACGCCGCGCTGTGGGTCAGCGTGGGGTTTCTACTGTCTTCGTGTGTAGATCGGGTGGATGTTCTGGCTGGTAGGGATTTCTCCGATGGGGATTGGTTGCTTGTGCGGAAGGATGTTGCACATCGGATCACTCATGTTATTGATGATGAAGCGGTGTTGGCTGAGAATGCTGATGGAATCAGTGTGCGATGGGAGGAGGGACATGCCTGGACCACTTGTGATGGCTCACTTCGTCTTTTCAGAGATGGGGAAGAGGTCTTGTCTCAGAACTATCTGGATGCCTCATACCTATCCGAGACGGTGGCCTTGCAGCAGGCCTTTGTTCTTGCTCGTGAAGAGCACCTGTACCCTGAGGATAGCTTGGACTTTGTGCGGCTTTGGGATAGCCTGAAGACAGTGCCCGGTAACTATCCAACGCGTTACCACGCGCAACCTGCTGATAAGGACATCATATGGCTTTATCGCTATGAGTGAGCAGGGCACGGCCTCGTATTCCCTCTACAGCGAAGACCTCGCGCCCGTCCCGCCCGCCAAGCGCACATGGACGACATGGAACTACGCCGCGCTGTGGATCAGTATGAGCTTGTGCATCCCTACGTACATGCTCGCCAGCTCCTTGATCGAGGGCGGCATGAACTGGTGGCAGGCGATCCTCACCGTGTTCTTGGGTAACGCGATCGTGTTGGTACCCATGGTGCTGAACGGTCACGCCGGGGCGAAGTATGGCATCCCGTTCCCGGTGCTGGCGCGGGCGAGCTTTGGTACGAAGGGCGCGAATATCCCGGCGTTGCTGCGGGCCATCGTGGCGTGCGGCTGGTTTGGCATACAAACGTGGATCGGTGGACATTCGCTTTACTTGATGCTGAAGGTCTGGCTGGGCGATGCCATCCATCTGCCGCAATTCCTTCCCAATTGGATCGGCTTGGGAACCGGACCTGCGATCGCGTTCATCCTGTTCTGGTTGCTGAACATGGTGGTGGTCTACTACGGCGTGGACGTGATCAAACGCCTGCTGGTGGTGAAGGCGATCTTTCTGCCTCTGGCAGCGCTGGCATTGCTGTGGTGGGCCGTTGATGCTGCTGATGGCCTCGGACCGATCCTCGCGCAACCATCTAAGTTCGCCACCAATGCCGATTTCTGGACCTTCTTCTTTCCGGCGGTGACAGGCATGGTGGGTTACTGGGCTACGCTCTCGCTCAATATTCCGGACTTCACGCGCTATGCCAGCAGCCAGCGTGCACAGGTGACCGGGCAGGCCATTGGACTCGCCCCGAGCATGACGCTTTTTGCCTTCATCGGTGTGGTGGTCACCAGTGCAACGACCATCATCTACGGCACCACCATCTGGGAACCGCTCGCGCTTGCAAGCCGCTTCGACAGTAAGGTGCTGGTGAGCATCGCCATGATCTGTGTGGCGGTAAGCACGCTGGCCACCAACATCGCCGCCAACATCGTAAGCCCGGCCAACGATTTCGCGAACCTCGCACCGGCGCGCATCGATTTCAAGGTCGGCGGTTACATCACGGGTGTCATCGGCATCCTCATCATGCCATGGAAGCTCATCGCCGATCCGGGCGGCTACATCTTCACGTGGCTCATCGCGTACAGCAGCCTGCTCGGCCCCATCGGTGGCATCATGATCGTCGATTACTTCTTCGTACATCGCAAGGAACTCGTGCTTGCCGATCTCTACGACCACAAAGGGCGCTACGGTTATGGCTCCGGGTTCAACCGCGTCGCCATCATCGCGCTGCTAGCCGGTATCCTTCCGAATGTGCCGGGTTTCCTCACCACTATCCATGTGATCCCGGCGGATGTCGTTCCTGTGTGGATCAACGGTCTGTACCACTACGCATGGTTCGTTGGCTTCTTCGTTTCAGGCGCTGTCTATCTGGCGATGAGTAGGCGGAACGATTGAGTTCTTCGGTTAACTTGGAACCGCAGTTCGATTAGCTGATGAGCTGATGTGCCAATGAGCTGATGGAATGCCTGCAATGACGAAGTCAGAAATCAGCTAATCAGCTAATCCCCACATCAGCGAATCATGTCCCTCCTCATCAAGAACGGAACCGTCGTCACCGCAGCTGATTTTCACCGCGCGGATGTCCTCATCGAAGGCGAACACATCAAGGCCATCGGGCACGACCTGTCAGCGCCTGGTGCCGAGGTGATCGATGCGAAAGGCCAGTTCGTGCTGCCCGGCGGCATCGATCCGCACGTACACCTGGACATGCCCTTCATGGGCACCTTCAGCAGCGATAACTACGAAACGGGCACGCTCGCCGCGCTGCATGGCGGCACCACCACCGTTATCGATTTCATCCTGCAAACGCAGGGCAAGAGCCTGCGCCACGCGCTGGAAAGCTGGCAGGGCCGCATGAACGGCAACCTCTTCGGCGATCTGAGCTTCCACATGGCCGTCACCGATTTCAACGACGACACGAAGAAGGAGGTGCGCGAGATGATCGAGCAGGAAGGCATCACCAGCTTCAAGACCTTCATGGCTTACAAGGGTGCGCTCATGATCGACGACCGCCAGATGGTGGGCCTGATGCAGGAGGTGAAGGAGCATGGCGGCATGGTGATCGTCCACGCCACCAACGGCGACATGATCGACTACCTCGTGCAGAAGCACCGCAGTGAAGGCAAGCTCTCGCCGTTGTACCACTACCTCAGCCAGCCCGAGATCACCGAGGCCGAGGCCAGCCACCGGTTCGCGGACATGGCCAGCTACACCGGCGTGCCCGCGTACATCGTGCACCTCACCTGCGAAGGCGCGCTCAACGCCGTACGCGACGCCGCGCGCCGGGGCCAACGTGTGCTCGCTGAGACCTGCATCCAATACCTGCTGCTCGATGCCTCGCTCTACGAACGTGCCGACGGTGCCAAGTGGGTAATGAGCCCGCCGCTACGTGAGAAGAAGGATCAGAAGCAGCTCTGGGCCGGCATCGAACAAGGCAGCTTGCAAGTAGTGTCCACGGACCATTGCCCGTTCATGATGGCGCAGAAGGCCATGGGCTCCGCCGACTTCTCGAAGATCCCGAATGGTCACCCCGCCATCGAGCACCGCATGGAACTGCTCTTCAGCGAAGGTGTGAACAAGAAGCGCATCAGCGTGAACAAGTTCGTGGAGGTCACGGCCACCAACCCGGCGAAGATCTTCGGCATGTTCCCGCGCAAAGGCACCATCGGCATCGGCAGCGACGCGGACATCATCCTGCTCGACCCCAACGAGCGCCACACCCTCAGCGCCAAAACGCACCACATGAATGTGGACTACAGCGGCTACGAGGGCATGCAACTCACCGGCAAGGTGAAGACCACCATCCTCCGCGGCCAGGTGGCGGTACACAACGGCGAGGTGCGCATTAAGAAGGGGTACGGGAAGTTCGTGAAGCGGAACAAGGTTTCTGGAATGCTCTGAGCGATTAGCTGATGAGGATGATTAGCCGATTAGCTGATATGGGCGTGCCCCTCGCAAAGCCTCGGGTCGCGCTTTCCGCTTCAAGTCCTCGCGCGGATTACCGCGCTGTGGGCTTTTTGCTGCAATCGCTCACGCGGAATGCAAGAACTACTGAACAAGAGAGCAAGTGATCAAAACGATTGACGACATACTGAAGGATTATGTCGAGGACTATTCCGTCCATCTGCATAACGTTGATTGGTCTCATGACACGGACATCGTGATCAAGTTCGGATTGAATGTCTACGGCCCCCCAGAATTGAGTCGACAGGTCTGGAAGTGCACTTGTCATGGTTATCTCACTTGCCGAGTGAATGAAACACCTTCGATTTGGCCGTTGGACATGCCATCTGAATCTCCGTTGGTTTGGATTACGGATGAGAATCGGAGCAGCCTCAACTTCAGTGAGAACAGAGCCAATCCGTGTGAGTTAATGGCTTCTTTTATCAAGGTCCACACCAAGCTTTTCGGACAGCTGGTTGAACAAGACCTGTTTCTGAATAAGGCGAATGGTCATCTTTCAATCTTGGAGTCTGGATTTGGGCAGTTTGCGGATGGTCCGACGCGCATAATGGAAGCCTACCGTGAAGTGTTCCACAAGCACAACGTGAAGCACACCGTATTGGCATATCCTGTTTCAAAGCGAGAAAGGGAGAGGAAGGTCTTTCGCATCGGTTCGTCTTTCTTCATCGCTGAAGACTTCACCTTCGAGTTGTGCAAGTGAGCTCCATGTGTCCATGGGGACCAGATTTGGTCATGGTCTTATCCGCGTGACGGATTGAAGCGGAAAGCCCGCAAGCCCTGTAATCAGGGCGCGGACTTGCACCGGAAAGCCGGACCCGAGGCTCCCGAGCGCAGCTATGCGGAGCGAAGGGATCTGAGGGGCACGCCCAAATCATCCACCCAAGTATGCCGGACCAGTCGTAGGAAATGCGCGTACTTCCTCTTAACATTGACTTTCCATCAACCCGAAGACCCATGCCGAGGAAGATCAAGAGCGGCCTTATCCAGATGAGCCTTCCGAAGACGGAGGGCGAAGGCAGCATCCAGGAGATCGTGGATGCCATGGTGCAGAAGCACATCCCGTACATCGAGAAGGCGGGCCAGCAAGGCGTGCAGATCCTCTGCCTGCAGGAGATCTTCAACACGCCGTACTTCTGTCCTGGGCAGGACAAGGCCTGGTACGCCAGCGCGGAAACGGTGCCCGGCCCCACCACGGAGTTGATGGCGCAGTACGCGAAGAAGTACAATATGGTGATCATCGTGCCGATCTACGAGAAGGAGCAGGCCGGTGTGCTGTACAACACCGCCGCGGTGATCGATGCGGACGGCACCTACCTGGGCAAGTACCGCAAGAACCACATCCCGCACACGAGCGGCTTCTGGGAAAAGTTCTTCTTCAAGCCCGGCAACCTCGGCTATCCGGTGTTCCAGACGCGCTACGCGAAGGTGGGCGTGTACATCTGCTACGACCGCCACTTCCCCGATGGTGCGCGTTGCCTGGGCCTGAACGGCGCGGAGATCGTCTACAACCCGAGCGCTACCGTGGCTGGTCTCAGTGAATACCTGTGGAAGCTGGAACAACCCGCGCACGCAGCAGCGAACGGCTACTTCATGGGGTGCATCAATCGCGTAGGCGAGGAGAAACCGTGGAACCTCGGCAAGTTCTACGGGCAGAGCTATTTCGTGGACCCACGCGGCCAGATCTTCAAGCAAGCTTCACGCGATGACGATGAACTGCTTGTCGCGGAATTCGATCTGGACATGATCGAGGAGGTGCGGAGCACGTGGCAGTTCTTCAGGGATCGCAGGCCGGAGACGTATGGTAGGCTGGTTGAACTCTAGCACACAAGGACAGCGCTCGTTGTCGGTTGTCCGTTGGGAGCGTCGCACAATGCCAGCGCGCTCTTGGACCCGCTGAACGCGCGTAGCCTGTGCGACAGAAGAACCAACAACAGACAACGGAATACTGAGCTAAGCCAAATGGCAGAATACAAGAAACCCACCACCGAAGCCGAGTTCGCGGCCAACTTCCACCCGAAGAAGCCGTTGATGAGCGATACCGAGGCGTATTACGAGAGCTCGCGCTGTCTGTACTGCTACGATGCGCCGTGCATCAACGCGTGCCCAACGGGGATCGACATTCCGCTCTTCATCCGCCAGATCAACGATGGCAACAAAGAGGGTGCGGCGAAAACGATCTACGAGAGCAACTGGTTCGGTCACGCCTGCGGGAACGTGTGCCCCACGGAGGAACTGTGCGAAGGCTCGTGCGTGTACACCAACAGCGATGTGAAGCCGATCGAGATCGGGCGGTTGCAGGCGCATGCCACCGACAAGGTGATCCGCAGCAAGAAGCGATTGTTCATCACAGCGAAACCGACTGGCAAGAAGGTGGCGGTGATCGGTGCCGGGCCAGCGGGGGTATCGTGTGCGTGTGAGCTGCGGATGCTTGGCCATGCGGTGGACATCTACGAGGCGAAGGCCAAACCCAGCGGGCTCTGCGTGTATGGCGTTGCGCCGTACAAGCTCACCAATGAAGAAGCATTGGATGAGATGACCTACCTGCAGGAGCAGTTCGGTTTCAACGTCCACTACAACAAACCGGTGAGCGGTCGTGCTGATCTGGACCGGTTGGAGAAGGACTATGACGCGATCTTCATCGGTATCGGTCTGGGCGGAACGTCAGCGCTCGGCATTCCCGGTGAGGATAAGCGCGGTGTGATGGGCGCACTGGAATTCGTCGAGGAATTGCGGAACAGGCATCAAAGCACACCGGTCGGCAACAAGGTGATCGTCCTCGGTGGTGGTAATACCGCGATGGATGCCGCTAGCGAAAGCTGCCGGATGGGCGCGGAAAGCGTGACCATTGCTTACCGCCGTGGGCCCGAGGAAATGGGCGCTTATTCCTTCGAGTTCGATCTTGCGAAGAAGAGCGGATCGAAAGCACTGTTCAACGTGACGCCGGTTGAAGTGATCGGCAACGGCTCAGTGACCGGCGTGAAGTTCATCCGGAACAAGACGGCCTACGGCAAGATCGAACCGATCCCCGGCAGCGAGTTCGTGGAACCGTGCGACATGGTGCTCCTCGGGACAGGTCAAGGCAAGCAGGTGGAACTACTGGAGCAGATCAGCGGTGTGAAGCTGGACCAGAAGGGCCGCATCTTGGACAACCGCGGCCGCATCGTGGTGAACGAGCACTACCAGACCAGCAACCCGAAGTATTTCGCTGCAGGCGATGCGGTGAATGGTGGCGTGGAAGTGGTAAACGCGGCGGCCGAGGCGAAAAGAGCGGCGCACGGGATCGATGGGTTCCTGAAGAAGTGATCAGCTGATGGGGTGATTAGCGGATTAGCTGATGAAATGCCTGACTTGATGGAAGAGTTCGAGGAGTTCATTCCTGGTGATCGAGCTGATTGGCTGGCGATCTGTGATGCCGTGATCGAGGAAAATCGGTTAGCGTCGCTCGATGCATCTGTCATGCAAGAGCCACGAGCGAGCTATTCTGGAAGTCCGCTTTATCGGGATAACCTGTTGCTCAAGGAGACCTTTGAATTGTCCGTTCGGACCATCCGGTTCGTGAACCAGCTTGGATGTGAACGTGCATGGCTCATCGACCAGTTCGAGCGGTCGGCTTGTTCCCCGGGAGCAAATTCCAAGGAAGCCCAGAATGCCGAAAGCCTGAAGGATTTCATACACAAGCTCAAGATCGCGCTGAAGGAGGCCGACGAAGCCGAATACTGGTACTACCTCATCGCCGCGACGCAAGAGAAGGGTATTGATGAAGACCTCATCGCCCGCATCCAACGTGTCATGCGTATCCTGAACAAGATCATCGCTACCTCCAAGCAACGTCTGCTGGAACGAAGAAAGACCAACAAGCCGTCGCTCGCCAGTCCATCAGCTAATCACCCCATCAGCTAATCAGCTAATCGAATTGACATGGCCGATCTCCGAACCAACCTCGCCGGTATCAAAAGCCCGAACCCTTTCTGGCTCGCCTCCGCGCCACCAACGAACTCCGGCTACCAGATCATGAAGGCCTTTGATACAGGCTGGGGCGGCGCTGTGTGGAAGACCCTCGGCGTTCCCGTGGTTAACGTGAGCAGCCGCTACGGCAGCGTGAACTACCGCGACAAACGCATGGTGGGGTTCAACAACATCGAACTCATCACCGACCGGCCGTTGCGCGACAACCTGCGCGAGATCTCCGAGGTGAAGAAGCGCTTCCCTGAGCATGCTGTGATCGCATCGCTGATGGTGGAGACGCGTGAGGAATGGCACAACATCGTCCGCGACGTGGAGAACGCCGGTGCGGATGGCATCGAGCTCAACTTCGGTTGCCCTCATGGCATGTGCGAGCGCGGCATGGGCAGCGCGGTGGGGCAGGAGCCCAAGGTGTTGCAGATGATCGTGGAGTGGGTGAAAGAGGTGGCCAAGATCCCGGTGATCACCAAGCTCACGCCGAACATCTCGGACATCACCCGTCCGGCGCGTGCGGCAAGGGCCGGTGGTAGTGATGCGATCTCGCTGATCAATACTATCCAGAGCATCGTGGGTGTGGACATTGACCAGTTCGTGCCGTACCCGATCGTGGATGGCAAGAGCACCAACGGCGGCTACTGCGGCCCGGCCGTTAAGCCCATTGCGCTGAACATGGTGAAGAACTGTGCGCAGCATCCCGAAGTCAACCTGCCGATCAGCGGTATCGGTGGCGTGGAGAACTGGCGCGATGCAGTGGAGTTCATCCTGCTCGGTGCCACCAGCGTTCAGGTCTGCACCGCTGTGATGCACTTCGGCTTCGGTATCATCCGCGACCTGAAAAGCGGCCTGGAGCGCTACATGGACGAGAAGGGCTTCAAGACGCTCGAGGACTTCCGTGGCAAGGCGCTGCCGAACATCAAGCATTGGGAAGACCTCAACTTGAAGTACAAGGTCACCGCCAGCATCAACGAGAGCAAGTGCATCGGCTGCCAGTTGTGCTACACCGCGTGCGAGGATGGTGCACACCAGGCCATCGCGCTAAGCACGGATCCTGCGAACCGCATCCCCAGCATCATCGATGAGAACTGCGTGGGTTGCAACTTGTGCTCGCTCGTCTGCCCCGTGGAGGATTGCATCACCATGGAGCGCCGCGATGACGGGAAGGAGCACCTGACCTGGGGTGAGCGTACGGCAGCCGGGAATATCCCGAAGACTTTCAATGATGAGCTTGCCGGTGGGCTGCACCATTGGGTGCCGGAGCCTGCGGAGGCCCTGGTGAAGAAGAAGCCGAGGCACTACAAGGGGTAGTATCACCCCTCCACGATCCTCCCATCATCCATCTCGATCGTCCGGTCGGTTCGCGCGGCGAAGTCGTTGTCGTGGGTGACCACGAGCAGGCTGCGTTTGTGTTCTGAGGCGATCTTCTGGAAGATGTCGAAGACGATCTCGCTGTTCTTCTTGTCCAGGTTGCCGGTGGGTTCATCGCCCATGATGATCAGCGGGTCGTTGATCATGGAGCGTGCGATGGCCACGCGTTGTTTCTGACCGCCGCTGAGCTGGTTGGCCATTTTAAGTGCATGGTCTTCCATCTGTAGGTCGCGCAGCAATTCCATGGCGCGGGCTTCGACTTCCGCTGCGCTGTGCTTGCCAAGTTTTAGTCCGGGCAGCATCACGTTCTTCAGCACGCTGAACTCGCTGAGCAGGTAGTGGAACTGGAACACGAAACCGATCTTCTCGTTACGGATCTGTGAGAGGCGTTCACCCGTTAGACCGAACGTTGGCTCATTGTCAATGATCACCTGGCCTTGGTAATCGGTGTCCATGGTGCTGAGGATGTAGAGCAAGGTGCTCTTGCCGCAGCCGCTTTTGCCGGTCACGCTCACGAACTCGCCGCGCTTCACGGCCATGGAAACGTCCTTCAGCACAGGTACGGTCACCGGGTCGTGGAATGACTTATTCACCTTCACCACTTCGAGGATGTTGCTGGTCGCATTCATTTTCCTCGGATGATCTCCACCGGATCCACTTGACTGGCCTTGCGCGCCGGAAACCAACCCGCTACCCAAGTGGTGAGCAGCGCGAAGGTGACTGCGATGATGTGTACTTCGCGGAATAGTCGATCGGGAAGGTCTTTACCGTGGGTAATGCTGCCGTAACGAAGGGGATGTTGTCGATGATGTTCTGCAAAGTGAAACCGCCGATCAAGCCGGAGACACCGCCTGCGATACCGATGATCATGCTCAACAATAGAAAGATCCGGCGCACGTCGCTCCCGCTGAAACCGGTGGCTTTCAGGATGGCGATTGCATCGAGCTTCTCATAGATCATCATGTTCAGGATGTTGTAGATGCCGAAGCCGGCCACGATCAACAAGACCACACCCACCGCATAACTAATGA
>JAEYWT010000226.1 GCA_023428865.1 Bacteroidota bacterium
GAGCATGGTGTACAGGGGCCAATCGAAGAAGGAGACACCGAGTACGATGCCGCCCACCAGTGCAACGCCGAAGCCGAGGCCGGTCAGGTGCAAACCCACGAAGGCAAAGCGGCTCACCGGTCTGTCCGGTGCCTGTGCATAACGTTTGGTACGTGCCGGATCCGGCGCTGGTGGTGCCTGTTGTTGTGGGCGGTGCGCGGCCAAGCGTGCATCGTAGGCTTTGCGCAGTTCGGCATTCCGCAGTGTTTCATAAGCCTCGTGAACGGCGTGGAAGAGCAGGTTCGCCTGCGGTGAATCGTTCCGGTCGGGGTGGCAGGTCTTCACACGGTCGCGATACGCCTGCTTCACCTGCTGCTGGGTGGCGTCACGCGCGATGCCGAGCACGCGGTAATGGTCGTATCGGAGGGTTCCGTGCATCGGTGGTCAGGTGGTAACGTCCGTTGCCCGAAGTGAATTTATGCGATCATGGCCTTTGTGGTATCTTAAGACCGGAACGCATGATCAAGCTCCGAAGTATAGCACTGCTCATTATCGCACTCCTGGCCGGGAAGGCTGTGGCACAACGTACGGTGCTGCACGGTCTGGTCTTGGATGCGGCCACGGAACGCCCGCTTGCCGATGCGCACGTACAGGTGAAGGGATTGCAACAGGTGGCGGTCACTTCCGGAACGGGTGGCTTCGAACTGGTCCTTGCCCATGCGAAAGCCGTGGTGTTGGTGGTGAGCCGAGTAGGCTACACTGCGGAGGAACGGAAGGTGAGCGCTTACGACCTGGCCACGGGTGAACCTGTTGTGATCCGCATGCTCCCACGCACGGTTGAACTTCCTGCGGTAACGATCAAGCGCCCTGCGCCCGAAGTGGTATACCAGCGCGAAGACCTGCATGTGGGCGACTACCTCACCAATAGCGAAGGGGTGTGGGTGCTTACGTACGAACGACCGAAGTTGGTGCATCGGCATGATGAACAAGGCAAACAGGTCTATCGCGAAGGTCGGCTCCACTTGCTGGGGACCGATCTCGTAGAACGCAGTAGCGTGCGCTTACCCACGGATGTATGCCGCTTGCGACACGACGCGGCGCACCGCGTGGTAGTGGAAGGCACCCGTTGTGCATGGGTGGCCATGGAAGCAGGAGGGGAGCTGGTGTTGGAAGAGATCAGCCTGAAGACCATGCGCGAACACGTGATCCCTTGGACCGATAGCATCGCCGGACAACTGCTGGGGAGCAACTTCGACAGCACCTTTCCGGCCTTCGATCACTTCGCCTTCGATGTGCGTTCACAGGGTTCGCGGCCCATTTGCACCGTGCAGGACGACTTCCGCATGGAACTCTTCCGCAGTCAGTACAAGTACATGAGCGGTCACGACAAGGTCGTGGCCATGGACATGGCCTTGGAGACCGGCGTGGATGCGGAGATCATCGCTGGATACATTACGGGCTTTTACAACGACATCTACTTCAAAGCCCCGTACGCACCGCTCTTCGTGGTGCGCGATACGCTCTGTGTCTTCGATCATTATCAGGAGAGGATCCGCCGTTTTCTGCCCGACCTTACCGAAGTGGATGCGGTACCCATCACCTACCACCGCGAACGCACCTGGAAGACGCGTTTGCTCCAGGACCGCGCCGATGGTTCGGTCTACGCCGTGTATGCGCGCAACCTACGCACGTGGTTACGCGAGGTGGATACCACTACGGGCAAGCTTGGGCCAGAGCGGTTGCTGGATCACCCCGGTCCGGAGGAAGTGCAGGTACACGATGGGCATGCCTATTTCATCTATCGACCGTTCGGGTCGTTGCAGCATCGGACCTTGTATCGGCAGGCGATCGAATGATCAACCTTGACCTTCGTGGCGTTTTGGGTAGTCGAACCAAACAAGCGTGCCACTGCCTTTCACGACATGCTGCCAATCATTCACAGCAAAGTCGATACGGACCATGCCGCATGTTGGGAGGTTGTCCACGCCGGCATCGCTGAAGTGGTTGAGAACATCGGTGAAGCCCGGGTTATGTCCGAAGAGCACCACCCGATCGGCACTATTCGGAAGCTTACTGATGAGGTGTGCGAGCGCGTGCCGTTCCGCCAGGTAGATGGCACGCTCCTCCGTGAAGCGGTCAGGATGAAGATCCAAAGCAGTAACGAAGGAACGTGCAGTGGTCCGTGCCCTGTTCGCCGGACTGGTCACGATAAGGTCGACCGGTTCGCCCCGCTCTTTGAACACGTTGGCCATGAACGGCGCATTGCGTAGGCCGCGTTCGTTCAGTGGTCGGTCGAAATCGTCCATCCCTGGATCCGCCCAACTGCTTTTGGCATGGCGGCAGAGATAGAGCGTCTTCATGGTTTACCGGGCTAGTGGCCGAAGCGGTTCAGGCCATCGAGAATGGTGAGGAGCAACCGGTTCGGGTCCATGTTCACTCCAACGGTAACATGGGCCATGCGGGCATCACTGAACTGTTCCGGTCGGCGGAAGCCTTTCGATATCGTCAAGAAGAGCGTGGCCGGGTAGTCGCCGGTGAAGTGCAGGTTGAGCACCTCTCCGCCAGCCAGGTGAAGGAGATAGAGCGGGTAGTGGTTCACCGCATCTTTGAACGAGGTGTCCTGTTCCAGCACGTGACCGTGCGCCTTGAGGTCCTTGGCCACTTCGTCCATCACATAATGCAGTACGTCCTCCACGAAGATCTCCGGGTCGCGCGGCAAGGTGGACTGTTGGTTATCGAAGGGAGCCAGCATGCGCGCGCGCGTGTGGCGCAAAGCGGTCTGCAACTGGTTCAATTGTGCAACGAAGCTCATACCGTATGGTGCTCTAACGGAAGGCAAACTAGCTCGTAGCTCGATCCATTGCCCCCTTGTGACGAACGGGTTTTGAACGATCCGATGAACGATCAATGCCGCGCCAAGGAGGATGCGGCATTATTGTAGTATGTATCCGGTCTAGGACTTCACTAGAGTACCGGAGTAGCTCAGGGTCACCCAGCCAAGCCTACACAAAGCCTCCGGCCACCCCCGGCCCAGCTGGCACACCACCATTGAGGTGCGCATGCAGTGCGGCCTCGTTCGGGATCAATACACGACGGGCTTTGCTGCCTTCGAAGGCACCCAGCACACCGGCGCTTTCCAGTTGATCCACGATACGGCCCGCACGGTTGTAGCCGAGCTTCAGTTTGCGCTGGATCAATGACGTGGAACCTTGCTGCGTTTGCACCACCAGGCGGGCGGCTTCCTCGAACATGCTGTCGCGGTCGCCGTCGTCCAGGTCCACGCCGCCTTCGCCGTCCTCGGTGGGTACCTCGGGTAGGAGCAGGGCATCGGGGTAGCCGCGCTGGTTGCCGATGAAGTCGCAGATCTTGTCCACTTCGGGCGTGTCCACGAAGGCGCACTGGATGCGGATGAGGGCGTTGCCGGTGCTCAGCAGCATGTCGCCACGGCCGATGAGCTGGTCGGCGCCGCCGGCATCGAGGATGGTGCGGCTGTCGATCTTGCTGGTTACGCGGAAGGCGATACGCGCCGGGAAGTTGGCCTTGATGGTGCCGGTGATGATGTTGACGCTCGGGCGCTGCGTGGCGATGATCAGGTGGAAGCCGATGGCACGGGCCAGCTGGGCCAGACGAGCGATGGGCGTTTCCACCTCGCGACCGGCCGTCATGATCAGGTCGGCGAACTCGTCCACCACCAACACGATGTAGGGGAGGTAGCGGTGCCCGTTCTCCGGGTTCAGGCGACGGCTGATGAACTTGGCGTTGTACTCCTTGATGTTGCGGACCTGCGCATCCTTCAGCAGTTCGTAGCGCTCGTCCATCTCGATGCACAGGCTGTTGAGCGTGGCCACCACCTTCTTGGTATCGGTGATGATGGCGTCGCTGTCGCCCGGCAGTTTGGCCAGGAAGTGGCGCTCGATCTTGTTGAAGAGCGTGAGTTCCACTTTCTTCGGATCCACCAGCACGAACTTGATCTGGCTCGGGTGTTTCTTGTACAGCAGCGAAACGAGGATCGCGTTCAAGCCAACGGACTTACCCTGACCCGTGGCACCGGCCATGAGCAAGTGTGGCATCTTCGTAAGGTCGGTAACGAAGGTCTCGTTGCTGATGGTCTTGCCTAGCACAAGGGGCAGGTCCATGCCGCTGTTCTGGAACTTCTCGCTGGCGATAACCCCACGCATCCCCACCACTTGTGGTTTGCTGTTGGGCACTTCGATACCGATGGTGCCTTTGCCGGGGATCGGCGCGATGATGCGGATGCCCAGTGCGGCGAGGCTCAACGCGATATCATCCTCCAGGTTCTTGATCTTGCTGATGCGCACCCCAGCTTGCGGGATGATCTCGTACAAGGTGACCGTGGGTCCGATGGTGGCCTTGATCTTGTCGATGCCGATGTTGTAGTGGCCGAGGGTCTGCACAATGCGGTCCTTGTTGGCCTCCAGCTCTTCGCGGGTCACGGTGAGCTCGCCGGTGCCATGATCCACCAGCAGGTCGATCGGTGGTAGCTCGTAGCTGCTGAGGTCCAAGGTGGGATCATACTCGCCGAATTCCTTCAGTTTCTCTTCGATCTGGTCTTCGCTCAGCATCTTGTCGGCGGCACCTGCTGTTACGCTCATGCCATCGACTTCGGTCTCCAGACCATCGGCGGCGCTCATCACCGGTGAAGCAACAGGCGCTAGCACCTCCATGGGTGCGGTCTCCAGCTCCAGGGCCATGGGTGCTACTTCCATGGCTTCCTCTTCGATCGCTTCAACAGGCAGGTCGAGTTCCTCTTCTACTACTTCCTCCTCTTCGATCTGTTCATCCGCTTCTTCGAAGGAGTCCTCTTCTGCCAGCATGTTGTCGGCAGCAGCGAGTTCTTCCACCGTGGGTTTTACTGCGCGCACACGAACCCCAGCAGCAGCGACCGCAGCGGTCTCTACCGGTGCGGTATGTTCTTCCTCTTCTTTCTCGGCTGTCTTCAAACGGGCAAAGGCATCGGCCAACCAACCGAAGCTGGTGTTGAAGGTGAAGGTGATGAAGGCGCCTAGCGCGAATACGATCAGAGCACCTGTGCCGAAGTTGCCGAGCAGGCCGGTGAGGTGTTTGGTGATGGCGAAGCCGATGCCACCACCTAGGAAGATGTATTCACCGCGAAAGAGGAAGCCAAGCACCGTAGGGAACCACAGCATGG
The DNA here is from genome assembly GCA_023428865.1 of Bacteroidota bacterium. Taxonomy (GTDB): domain Bacteria; phylum Bacteroidota; class Bacteroidia; order Flavobacteriales_F; family PHOS-HE28; genus PHOS-HE28. The sequence continues at coordinate 5,150 of JAEYWT010000226.1, forward strand.
CCATGGCCGTCCAACCGAGGGTGCGTCTAACCGGAAGGAGCCACTTGCCCAGCAGGATGCGCACACCAGCCAAGAAGCTCCACAATACCAAGCCGAAGGCAGCAATGCCGAACCATTTGTAGATGAACTGGTTCGCGG